>NZ_JBMERP010000077.1:0-17058 GCF_049310925.1 Virgibacillus sp. DJP39
AATAACCTCAGTAAGTAATAGGCATCAGGTATGGTTTTCATGAATCTAGCATATTAAATGTAATTATACGTAATGGGGACTATTGATGTTCAATGACAAAATAGATAGAGATGATAAGTATGACCCTACTTTATCTTTGGCATTTATTTTATTGAAACAACTTGGTACGAAAGTAGATGAACTGTTTATTAGGGGGGGGATAAGGATGAATAGAACAAAAGGTATAATGTTGATAGGAACAACTTTGGTTTTTTGTTTAATAGTGGGATTAACCATCTATGATTGGGTCCGTTTTCAAAGGATTGAAGGAGGTTCAATATTTTCCATGTTTCTTGCCTTATCGTTTTTCTTTAAGATACTTACCTGGGATAACCACGATGGCAGTGATGAAAAGGATGAATTAGATCGTCATATTACAACGCAAAGTGCGAAAATAAGTTATTTCGTTTTAATGATTTTGTCTGGGTTGATCCTATTTATAAGTGAAGGTACAGGAGATTTAAATGAAATTAATAATATTCCACTTCTTATTGTGGTATGTCTAACACTAGTGATATTGCCAATTACTGAATTTGTCTATTCAAGGAAGTATAGGTAAAGGATTTGCTAGCAAGTTTTGAAAGGAAAGTGATATGACAGAAAGGTAGTTGTACATATAATTAATACTAATTTTATCGCGGATGAATAATTAATACTAGGACTGTTTCATGTATTTCTTTATGCCACAAAGGAATAAGGTTAGTATCAGAAAGTATTGGTTATCAACTCTTATTCCCAAGCTTCCTTAAGTGTCTCTTGGAACAGACGATCTAATTGTTTCGTATAATCTGGGCTCCTTGTTTGTAGGTTTTTTGTATAAACTTTTAATAACTCCATTTTTTGTTCTGCAAACTCAAGAAGCAGTTTTCTATCTAAATCAGGTTCAAAGCTATTTCCAGTGGTTTTAGCATCCAACAATAAAAGAATCTGCTGTTTTATCTCGCCATGTTTAATAAGTTTTTCCAGCAAAACTTTAAATTCAATTGGTGGAAATTCCTGATGTGTTTTGATCCACATCGCTGCCAGTATTGGTCGAATTACATTAATTAGCTGTTTGACAGTAACTCGTTTGTTCTGTTGGCATTTTTTAACGTTTGTGTTGGCGATATTTAAATAGTGCAGGATACAGACTCCAGGATTAACAATCACGGGTATTAATCTTTCCATTTTATCGACTGTCGAAAAAGCTTGAGCATAAACAATGCTGGAGTGGATCCATTCTAGTAGGGATGGGTTTGATTTCCTGAAAAGTCGGAGTGTTTTGGTGAGTTCCCAGCCACTCATGTCGAGTGAAGTACTGATTGGCAATTCAATCACATCGCTTTTTTTACCAATTCCTACAGGATCAATACCTAAATAATAGTCCTGAGTATGAATATAGATAAATCGTACGTCGAAATCACTTTCCTTAGATGCAAGTCCCCATGTTCTGCTACCTGCTTCACAACAATAAAGAACTTTGACGTGATAATCTTCTTCAATTTGGTTCAGCTTATTCACTACAGTATTTTTCATTTAGCAAGTCTCCTATTGATATATATTCTTACACCTTTTTTCTCAAATGGCTCCAGGAAGGTTTTTATAGTAGTGTATCTTTTTATTGCAGGAAAAATTCAAGATAGTTAGAAGCAGAAAGCGTTTTTGTTTTACTGTCCAACTTTGACTTTGTGGTAATGAACCACGGTTATTACTTTGCTAATTGACTTATCCATTACAAGGTCATATAATTAATTTAACTTTCTGAAAAATAAAAGTTTTAGGATTTAGTTAAAAGTAGTAATACATACATAATTTAACAATCAATTAGTAATCACTACTACACAGGCTTTTACTATATGAAGAAAAAAGTGTTTGTCAGCTAATATCAGGTGACCATGGAGGTGGAAGGTACGTTGGAAAAAAAAGGAGTAAATTATGATGTCATCATTGTTGGTGGAGGTTTTTCTGGTTTAATTGCAGCACGTGAACTTCGTATGTTAGGAAAAAATGTTCTTCTATTGGAAGCACGTGATCGACTTGGAGGTCGTACGTGGGTTGACTCACGATTAGGTTGTGATCTCGAAATGGGTGGAACCTATGTACATTGGCATCAACCCCATGTTTGGACAGAAATAACAAGGTACGGTTTAGATGTTGTTGAGTCTCCAGTGGCCCAAAAAATGTATTGGATTTCTGATGACAAAGTTTTTTCGTCAACTGTAGTTGAGTTCAAGAAAAAATTTAAAGATACATTCGAGCGTGTAATGAGTGAAAGTCACAAATATATTCCACTACCTTTTCAACCGTTAAATGCATCTATGATGGCAGGCATTGACGAGATGACAGCAACCCAATTTCTTAACACGCTTGAATTGTCCAGAGAAGAATACGATATTCTGCATGGATGGATTGCATCTGACTACTGTGGTTCTCCAGAAGAAGGGGGCATTTCACAAATATTTCGATGGTGGGCTTTCTCGCAAGCAAATTTGGATATGCATAGCGCTTCCGTTTCTGGGTTTAAGCTAAAACAAGGAACAGTGGGATTAATCAATGCTATATCACGTGATGCGTTGGTTGACGCAAAGTTGTCGACAATAGTAAATAGTATTAAACAAAACGAAGATTATGTAACTGTATATTCCGATGATGGAAATAGCTATTGTGCAGATGCGGTGATAGTAACAGTACCTTTAACTACGCTAAAAAATATTGAATTCAAACCTGAGCTATCATTAAAGAAGCAAACGTCATCACATGAAGGGCAAACTTCTAAAGGAGTAAAAGTTTGGGCTCGGGTTCAGGGGGAATTGGAACCATTTAGTGCACTTGCACCAGGGGATTATCCACTTAATTCTGTTCATCTTGATAGATATATAGATGGTGATAGTATTTTAGTAGGATTCGGTCCAAGCGCAAACTTACTTGAGCCTACAAATGTATCAGCAGTTCAACAAGCATTGCGGTATTGGATATATGACATCAAGGTTTTAGATTGTACTGGACATGACTGGGTAAATGATGCATTCTCGCAAGAAACATGGCCAACGCTTAAACCTAATCAGTTAACTTCCTATTTCCATGAATGGAAACGGCCGGAAAATAAAGTGTTTCTTGCTGGGACGACATATGCTAACGGATGGGCTGGTTTTATAGATGGTGCAATTGAAAGCGGGATAACAGTGAGTAGGAAAGTTAACGAATTTCTTATTCAAAAGACGAAGAGGGAAGTGTTTACTAAGTAGATCTTGGTGAAACGAATTGGAATATGTGATTAGGATGTAAACGGGCACTACATCCCTTATTTACTAGAGGACTCTCCATTTTACTAAGACATATGACGAATAGGGAACTATATGTCCGCATACATATTTATATTTCTGATTGTAACTAATTAATCGGAATAACAATGAAAAAGACGTAGGTAAAGGTTGTCCTTTTTTGGTCAACCTTTTTCTACGTTGCCAGCTACTAAACATTTTTTATTCCAAAGAAAAATACTTTACAAAAAAAGGATATTAGTAAAAAAATAGAAATAGTAATCAAAGACGTTCCTAATACGGTTTGTTGCTCTTGTAAATAGTTGTTACAGATCCGAACAGGGGCACTGTGATATAACCATCCCATTACAAAACACATTGCTATTACATTAGCCCAGACAAATCTCTTTACTGTTGAGGTTACTCTTTTCCAACTCAATGCAAGAGGGATTCCTACTAATAAGGGAATTGTAACCAATAACTCCTGATCTTTCTAGTAATAGGTTGAGTTGCTGTTGATCTGGAATACGCACAATCTTCCACCTGTCTCCATTTGCATTATAAATTTCCTCAGAATGTCTTAGTTTTTCAGGTATGTCTTCCTCAGGATCAAAACTAATGCTTAGTAGTTAAATCTGATTACTCAATCTTTTAGGTAGGTTAGTGAAAATTTCTTCGAAGTTCTTTTCTACAACTGGACAAAACATCCCCACATCTTGTATAAAAATAAGTGGCCAAAATATACTTACCTCTTAGATCAGACAGTTGAAAAACTTCTGAATTGCTATCTTCAAAAGTAAAATCAGGAAGTTGTGGCGTTTGTTTAACAATAGTTACTCTACGTGCTTGTTCTGCAGTAAAGGCTTTAAAACTATCTGTTGCTAAAGTTAAAAGAAGTATACCCATAACGATTATGACTACAATTACAGGTGAGTTTCTTCTAAGCATGTTTTGTTTTCCCAGCGTCATGGATGGATTCATTTTTTCCAACACGACTAGCAAAGGTTATGAAACGAACAACGTATAAAAGAAACATCAATGCAATACCTGTTCCGAAAATGGCACCAACAACATCAGCTGGAATCCATTCTGGTAAGTGTTCCGCCCAACGTCTGGGTGCGCTTGATTTACCTGAGAACAGGAATGAGCCAGTTAATCCAAAGAATGCCAGCGCATATAACCACAGTTACAGGTGGTCAAATTTATTATCTTTTCTATTACCTTCCACTTTTGTCAGATAATACATAAATCCAATAATCATAGAAACAGCCCCGATTCCCATATACATATGAAAATGTCCGGGAACCCATTTAGTGTTGCGCATCACCTGGTTGATTACGATTGTTGCATCGATAATAGCTGGTATAACCCCAATCACCCACCCAAATATGGAAAGGAAAAGAAAACCAGAGGTAACATCCCATTTAATTCCCGACCGGTAAACGATCATTAAAGCGCCATATGCTGTTACAACCAGTACAGGCAGCCCATTCATGTAGGATAGTGCTTGACCCATGATCAACAACCATTTAGGCATTGCAAAATCCATTAATAAGTGGTGTTGGTAAATAATAATTGTAAACAGTGTAGACAGGCTCCAGGCAATTAAAAAGACTTTATTAGCCTTCCATGGCCGGTTAGTATACCTTGGCAGCAGTTCATAAACGACGATAATTCCCATATAAATAATAGAGTTTGCAAAAATATGTCCAAATGCAAATATTAGGTTCTTGGCGAGAAGAGGATCAATTGTAAAACTTGTTGGTATGTAAACGTTAATTAAGCCATCCTAATGATCGAGCAAAACTACCATATTCTTTAATGATGGAACGTGAGATATCGAGAAAGAAGATCAAAAACCCGGTACCAATTATTAACATACCACCTAAGTATAGAGCTGCAGCTGTTTTCCCCCACATACCACCCGAAATTGCTGGTAGAGGATACAAGAATGTCCACGCAGCAGCAAAATCAAACGTGAAAACAGCAATTAAAACCATTATTACACCTACAACAAAAAGAACGATGTTCAATTTAAAAATTGCTAGGCTTGGTTGTACGTATTGATTTAAAAAATACCACATAATTGCGGATGCTGCTAAAACGACAATTCCAATCATTGCTGTACCATAAATCGTTAATATTTATCAGTTATAAGTTATACCAAAAAGGGCTGAAATTCTGTAATATAAATCACTAATTTAAAGATACAGAACGTTGTTATACAGTAAATCACTAGCTTTGTTATTTTAATCACTGAAATTTTCTTGATAATAGAGTAACCTAGTAGATGGTAATAAAGATTAGAAGAATTATAAATGGGTACATGTAATACTATTTAAAAGGAGAGGTGTATACATGATTTTTTCAGTAAGTGAAGAAGCAGCTAAGTGGTATAAAAAAGAAATGGGATTGCATCAGGGAGATTATTTGCGGTTTTTCGTGAAGTTATATGGAGGTATTCCAACTGTTCGTCCAAGTTATTTTTTGGGTTTATCCATTGGTGAAGAAGGGGAAATCGGCATAGAAGATGTTGTAGAAGGAGTCACGTTTTACTTCACAGCTCAAGATATATGGTTCCTAAAGGGGTATGATCTTAACGTTGAGATGGGGGGAAATGAAGTAGAATTTATTTTTAATCCAAAGGAATAGGCGGTACGTGAAGAAAGATACTTTTAAAACTAGGAGGCTATTATTTTGAACCAATATTTTGTTAATGCCGGTAATATAAGTGTTCACATAACAGAATGGGGCAAAAGCAGTAATCCAGTGATTTTTTGTTTGCATGGTTTAGGGAGTACAAGTCTCAGTTTTATAGAAGTCGCTGAGCAACTAAAAGATGAGTTTAGGATTATTTCAATTGATGCACCAGGGCACGGTAAAACAATGCCCTTTAAAAGTGCAGAGGAGTATGAACTGCCATTTCTTGCATCGTGGTTAAATACTGTCTTAGCTTGTCTTGATATTGAAAAGTTTTATTTTCTGTCACATTCCTGGGGAAGTTTTGTATCCCTTTTTTACCAACTCAAATATCCAGAGAAGGTTTTAGGTGCAATTCTTGTTGATGGGGGTTATCAGAGTAAAAGATTACAGAAACAGTCCATGGAAGAGGAAATAGCATATTATCAGAAGGATTTTGAAGAGTATGTGTTTAATGACTGGGAGGATTTTTTAAAAACAGAAAAGAACGCATATACAAGGTGGTCTCCTTTAATAGAAACAGCAGTTAAGGATCTGGGATTAGAAAAAAACAGTAAGATCTATTGGCATGTGCGAGGAGTTACAGCAGGAAATATAATAAGGGCAATGCACATAAATGAAATAGAAGACATCTATAAAAATCTTTCAACTAATATTTTGTTACTTAGAGCGACCTTGCCTGTGGAACTTAATGATTATAGAAATATGACTTCGAAAATTTTCAAACAAAGGACAGGAGGAGTGGTAAAGTTAATCCCCGATACTACGCATATGCTGCATTGGGATCATCCAGACTTAGTAGTTGAGGTGATTAGAGAGAATTGGTCACCGTCTTATTATTTCTCTTGGTGGTAATCCAGTTACATATGGTTTATCATTTTGCTAAAACAAATGAATACATGGGAAAGAACAATACCCAACGAAGACCGATGCATTTCTTATGGTATTCGTTAGGCTTGTTTGTCAGGGTATTGGTATGCCAAATCTGTTATTTTCCATGTGTTATCGAACTTCTCAAAGACAAAAATCATATCAAAGTTTCCGTGTAATCCACTTTGGTGTTCATGGACTAGTTTGTATGTGTTATTGTTAATCTTCTCAATTGAATAGGGATTATTTTTATCAAACATTGGATAGAGATCCATAGGAATCAAATATAATCCGTTTTCTCCCTCTTTAACGAAGACATCCCAAGTTTTTTGTGCTACATCTACGGTCATAATATCTGTGAATTTGTTGAACAATTGTTCTTTTGTACGAATCGTTTTAAATTTGTATCCAACATGTTCTTCGTTAAACTCATCATAATTCACATCAGGTTTAATTCTATCAAACATATAATTGTATTCGTTTAGTAATTTTAAAAATACTTCCTCTTCCTGAAAATTATCAGTGTTATTTTCTTCGGATACTTTAGTGGTATCTGTTTGTTTAAAAACTTGAAGGGTGTTTTGGTTTTCAAGTTCGTTAATTGCAACCTTTGTTGGAGCTCCTACTTCCAAAAGCATTTCAGCTGAATTTTTTTCAGATTGATCCACATGGTGACTTTCCTGAGACTTTCGATCATTGTTACTGCTTGTCTGTGTGCCGCAACCAGAGGTGACTAAAATAATAATTAAAACGACTACAATGTTCCTCACAGAAACACCCTCCCTGTTATTTCTTAACTAATTAGACGGATTAGTATGTAAAAATGTTTCATTTATCTTATAAGTATATTGTTAATTTATGATAATATAGCCTTTTTTTATTAAAAGTAAACTTAAAAATTTTGTGTGGGTCTGGTGAACTTAGCTAATTTTGTTATTTACTCAGTAATGGAGAGGGTTTGGTACTGTTTTATATTAATTTGGAATAAATTGTTTAAATGAAACGTGAACTTTGTTATCTTAGTGCATAAAATTAATACTTATTATGTTAATTTATGTCACAGTTAGCAGAAGGATCTTTTCGAAGTTTGTTTTTGTTAATCTACACAGTTGATGGAAAGTGCGACGTAACTGCTGCGTTGATTTCCGCTTCGGGCAGTCGCTTTCCGCGGGCACGACCTCAGCCTCCTCGCGGAAAATCACCGCTGTGGGGTCTTCAGCTCGCGCTGTTCCCGCAGGAGTCGACTGCCCTACTCTTCAATCAATCCGTAAAAAGGTTTTTATCATGATGGTCATTTGTTTAGTACATTGCTAGCGTAGGAAATACACGAAGACTCCTACGGGAGGAAAGGCATAGGTTAGACCCCGCAGTGCGTAGCACGAGGAGGCTTACCAGCCTCCCTAAGGTGCGCGAGTGTATTTTCGTAGCGGTAAGTTACATCGCATTTTATAGGTATTGTGTTAAAAACAATAATCTTTCAGAAAACAACCTTTAAGAAAGATGGAATCTAACTGTGGTGAAACTAATTAACGTTTGGTCTTTTATCTTTTCAATAATGTGTATTCTATTAATTTTTGCAGTTTCCTTTTTGGGCCCAGTCAATCCTATTGTCGGAATACATCCTTTAAATTTGGTTTTGTATTTAACCTTACTTACATTATTGTTTGGTGTAATAGGATTCTCTGGTGTACATAGTATTTATGGAGCGTGACCCAATGGCAATTAATTTCTTTGGTGGGATTTCAGTTAACAACATTGATAATAACGGTATTTTTCAAGTGGGAGAGGCACAATACAATGCCTTTTCTAGTAATGCAAAGCTAAACGTTATAAGTTAGAACTATGGGGATGGCAGTTACGTGAATGTTGCTCCAATTGGGTCTCCGATAATAGATCCAGATGGTGTAGATACTATAATGCCGACTAGGCAAGCCTCGCTTGGTTTAGAGGATAGATTAGCTGCTATTTTTCACCCTGGTCAAACTAACACAAAGAAACAGTAGTTAGGAAAAGAAAGCCTTTTTGTAAACCTAGCGGGTTCTGTTGCCGAGATGAATTAAGGGGGGAATCAACAACGAATATCCCCCCTTTTTGCAGGTGTATCTGCGTTAAACACTCATTCATACCTTCTTGTAGCGGACATCAGGTACATTAATTGATAATATAGCATTTTTTGCGTAAATTTATTGGTCATCGTCCGTAATCCATGTTTTTCCATCCGTATTTTGCTGAACAGCCTTTTCAGCAGGAGATAGTGAGCTGTCTTTCACGAGGCTTTCGTTCTGTCCTGGGTGTTGTTCGAACTCACTATTTACCACATCATTTAATATTGCGGAACTGTCTGTTTCCTGCTGGATATCTTCCATTTGTTTTTTGAGTTCGTTTTTATTTTTCATTAGTAGACCTCCATTTTTATTTATTGTATTATTCTGCCGAATTTTTGATGTAATATGAGTTAGAATTTTTATTTTTTAAACTTAATTAATTATTTTTTCATAATTCATTTAAAAAGGCAGAAAATTCATATACAATAAGGAGGACTGTTATGGTAATTTCTTAACAGTTTTTTAGAAGTATATTGGTCCAATACATAAGCATTTACATGGATTGGTATGCAGAAAATAAAAAAGGGGAGATTATGTGGTATTTATTTATTTGTTTGTAGCATTAGGTTTAGCAGCTTTTATTGGAATAGGTTGGTTCGTTTATATGAAAATGAAATACAAGACCGTTCCATCCAATGTTGCTCTGATTATCACCGGACCAAAATTGGGAGATCCTAATAAGGATACCAATGTGTTTCAGGATGATGAAGGTAGGTATATGAAAGTAATTCGTGGTGGGGGACACCGTTTAAAGATGTTTCAAACCCACACACCGGTTTCTTTGACATCCTTTCAGTTAAAAATATCTACCCCAACTGTTTATACTAAACAAGGAGTTCCGATTGTTGGTGAAGCGGTTGCTATGATTAAAGTAGCCGATTCTCTAGAAGGTATTGCTAAGTATGCTGAGCAATTTTTGGGTAGAGATCAGGCAGATCTTGAATCCGATATTTCAGAAGTATTAGGATCTAATTTGCGTGCTATTTTATCAAAAATGACAGTTGAGCAAATCAATAATGATCGAGAAAGTTTCAATGATCAGGTACGTGAAATCGCTCAAAATCAGCTGGACGCAATGGGTTTCAAAATTACTAGTCTTGGGCTGACTGATCTAAAAGACGTTGAAGGAAGCGATTATTTAACAAATCTGGGACGTCCAAGAACTGCTGAAGTTCAAAAAGAAGCAGAAATTGCAGAAGCAACTAACACCCGTGAAACGAAAGTCCACGTAGCTCAAATGAACGAAGAGACGCAAAGAGAAGAATATGAAAGAGAGACTTCCATCGCAGAATCACGTAAGGAAAAAGAAATTAAAGATGCTATTTTCAAGGAAGCAACAGAGAAAGCGAGAGCGAAAACAGAAGCCGCTTACGAACTGGAAAAAGCAGAACGTGAGATTGAGGTGGAAAATGAACGCTTAAAAATCGTAAGTCAGAATAAAGAAGAAGAGCTGCGATTAAAACAACTAGAACGCGAACGTTTTGTAAAACTTGAACAGGAAGAAGTCAAGGTGAGAAGAGCTAAAGCTGATGCAGATTACTATGAAAAAGTACGTAATGCTGACGCAGAAGCGGAATCCCAAACAAAAGCGGGTCATGCTGAAGCAGAAGTCATTAGAACAAAAAGTTTAGCTGAAGTTGAAGCGATTGAAAAACGTGCTGAGGCCTTAAACAAACACAAAGAAGTAATGATGACTGAAATGCTAATTAATATGTTGCCAGAGTTTGCTAAAGCTGTATCTGAACCTTTAGGAAATGTGGAATCTATCCGTATTCTTGATAGTGGAAGTGGTGACGGAGTGAAAAATTTACCTGGAAGTGTTACTGGCATGATGGCAAGTATTCAGGACAGTTTATCCCAAATGACAGGTCTTGATTTGAATGAAGTAATCCGTAATTTATCTGGCAAGGGTAATTTAAAGGGGCACTTAGGATCAATTGCTGATTCAATCGCTTCTAATAAAGAGGAAGCATCTCAATCCTCTGCTGAAGCAAGTGCAGCAAAAGAGGAGAAAAATCAGGAAGGTACGGATAAATAGAGTGTAAAAAACTAACATCGTTGTGATGTTAGTTTTTTTTTCGGTTAAATAGTCTTTAATAACAATTTCTTTAAGAGCGGTGCAAAATGGTCAGGAAGTTCTTCTACACTTGGAATCATCAGTCTTTCTTTCCCATAAATGTTTTTCATTGTAAGGTCTTCTCTTTCATCAATCTCCCCATCCGCTAGAAACATCCCAATGACATCGATACCTTTTTTGCGAGCTTCTGATACGGCAATATTCGTATCAACAATACCATTTTGGTCATAATTTGCAGCAGCTGGTTCTCCGTCTGTGAACACGAGAAGAAACTTGTGTTTTTCTCTTCTGGCAGCCAATTCCTTCGTTATGACACGAATGCTAAAGCCGTCCCGATTATCTTCCTGTGGCTCAAGCTGCATAATTTTAGCTCCGGTATTTTGGTAAAGTGAATCGGAAAAAGTGTGAATGAGATGAAAATAATTCGGTTGGTAGTTTTCCTTTACTTCATTTGCATCTTCCCAAAAACCAATAATGGAGTGGGGAATCTTCAGCTGATTTAAAACCTCATGAAATAAGATTATCCCCCTTTTTGTTTCATCCATTTTGTTATGCATAGACGCGGAACAGTCTACAAGCATGGTAAAGACGGCATCGATGTTTTTTGATTCTTGATTTTTTTTGTAAAATACTCTAGGGTTTTCATCAATGATAACTGGCAGTAATTTTTTGGACAAACGGCCAAACAGTAAATCTTTCCTTGGTGCGTTCTTTTTGTGTTCCAGTGTTTTATCAATTGTTGACGAAAGCCTTCGTTTATAAGATTCTATCGTAGAGACAGCGTACTGGTATTCACGTTTATCTTCGTTTGAAGGTGATTCAGCTTTTTTTACAATAGTAACTGCGTCTTTATTTTCCTCACCATGAATTGGTACGCTTGGCTGTTTTCCTCCGTTTGTTGTACCCTGTGCTTGCTTTTCAAGCGAATCAACTTCTGAGTAATCATTTTCCTCGCTTTTCCCTGAAGAACCCTGGATGGTTCCCATTGCTTGATCAGCGTCTTCAGTTTCTCTCGTTCCGCCACCCATAATGTTTGTTTTTGTACCAACCTCTAATTCGAACTGTAAGAAGTTTTGCTTTCTGTCGCTATTTTGATTTTCCCTGTGCCAAGAGGAAAATTGTTCATCAATGTATTCATTATTTTCTTCATCGACCTCTTCTTTGTCATCGTTCGCCAGTTCGTCTGTCCGTGTTAATTCATCAAATAATGTATTTAATTCATATTTTTCGACGTGTGAAATTGGAAAAGTAAAATAACTATTTATCATATCTTTATAATAACTTTCAAGCAGTGCAGTAACTTGTTCGGCAATTTTGGAAATGTCTTCACTACTTTTAGCTTCAAACGAGTTATAAATAAGCGGTTTTATTTTTTCGAGATTGCTAAGCTGTTGCTCATTTGATCTTGGAAAGATTGGATCTGGGTTATCTGACTGTATTGTTAAATAGATGAGACAAAACAACTCGTCTAGTGAGAAACTTCTTGTCACGTTGGCATCCAACTGGGTATGAAAATAGTGCTTCAAGTGTTTTCTTCTTACTGCAAAATCTTTTTTTGTCCCTGGTCTATCGTTTATTATTTTTTCCTCAAGCCGTAAGTCTTCCAGTAAGGTAATTAACTGGGTAGCAAACTTAGGCAGGCTTGATTGGTGTGTTCTTTCTAAATAATTTTGCATAGGGGGGAGATGTGAATAATATAATGTCCCTAATGTTCGTAAAAACACATCCGTTTTATATCCTGATTCCTTAATAGCTTCATCCATTACATCCCAAAAATGGCTACCGGTGACTTTTTCATCTATAAGGTCAATATATGAACCATATTTATATTCAAATTTTAAATTTGGTTGTCCTGACAATATAGTGGCCAGGTCCTGTAATTGAAGAAAAAGATTCGTATCTATTTTGGAATCATCCCAGCGGTTATATTTCATCAGTTATCCTCCTTGATACCTACGCGGAAGCCCATGCGTTCTTCGGTTTCTTGCTTATGCGCCCGCTTCTGATCAGTCGCCTCCGCTTTTCTTGTCTAGCTTCGCGGGCTAGCGGCTCGTGACGTAAGCAATTGACACTTCGAGCACGGAAGCCCGTGTGCTCTACGGTCTCTTGCTTACGCATGTCGCCGCTATCAAGCCCGCTCCGCTTTTCTTGTCTAGCTGCGGCTCCTAGAAGCTGTCGTCATAAGCAATTAACACTTCGAACGCGGAAGCCCATGCGTTCTTCGGTTTCTTGCTTATGCGCCTGCTTCTGATCAGTCGCCTCCGCTTTTCTTACTAAAACAGGGTGTTTGTTAGGTTTTGTACGAATTCTTTTTCTCTTTCTTCTTCGAGTTTTGCTATGATTGATCGGAGTATTGCGCGTTTTGGTGGGATGATTACACTTAAATCACATGCGTCGAGTAACGCTCTAATGGATGCGGCGTCTTCGGATAATTTCCCTTGATTTACAGCACGGATTAGGTCAGTCGACAGTTTTACAAATAAATCGATAGTCGGTTCATTTGTTAATTCGGTATTTGTTTGAATCAATTCTTTTAATTGTTCTCCTTCAATATAGGGAACATCAATAACGATAAACCGATTTTTTAATGCTTCATTTAACGGGACTGTACCAACGTAACCTTCGTTGATTGCAGCAATAACATTAAAGCCTTCTTTTGCAGTAATGATTTCATTTGTGAACGGATTAGTAATCGTCCTCCGATAGTCAAGCACACCGTTAATTAGCGGCAATGTTTCCGGTTTGGCCATATTTACCTCATCAATATAAAGGAACGTCCCATCATTCATTGAACTTGTTACAGGTCCGGGTATAAACTCAATCACTTGTTTTTCTTCTTGGTAAGTTAATGTTTTAAATCCCATCAAGCTTTCTGCATCCAAATCGACAGAACAATTCACACTATACATTGGCTGGTGAAATAGGTTGGATAGCGTTTCAGCGAATTTAGTCTTCCCAGCACCGGTTGGACCTTTGAGTAAAATGTTTTTATCCATGCTTAGTGCTGAAATGGCATCCACCAATAAATCTATATGGGGAGGTAAATATCCACCTTTTTGAATTAAATCCTTTAAAGTATCATTATTTTCTCTTTGGTTTGTATTCAAAATTTCAGTTATATTTTCTGGTAGCTTGTAGTTAGTAATCATGAGTAAACTCCTTTCAAGATTATTGTAAACCCTATATGGAAAGATAACAAAGAAATGGTTCAGGTTTCTTGACAGAAAACAACGTAAGGTATGTATGTATCTTCCTTATGAAGCAAACAATTTACAAAAGGATTGGATGTTTTAAAACGGTGAATTAAAGAGGTGATTACATGTTTTCTTTTCGCGGAGATGCGCATAAAATATTTCTGACTTTAAAAGAGCAAAGAGATATTCAATCCAATAAAGAGCTTAAAGAAACAGCTGAAATTAAAACATTCTATGAATCACTTGATAGCGAAGTTCTACAGTTAACTCAATATCGAATGATTAAGGAGCGAAATGGAATGGGTATTATACCTGTCTTTGTCACATCCATTCCCTGGCTGTTATTCTTGTTTTCAAGCAAAATTCAGGATGTATTATTTAAGGATGGCAGCCTGCTTTGGGCAATTTTCGGATCTGTATACCTCACTATTCTTACGATAAGTGCTATTTTTCATTTTAAAGGTAAAGCATGGGGCGCGTTCCATATTGAAATGATCAAAGACATTTTGACGGAGAGGGAAAGAAACAGATAAGTAATTTAATGTAGGGTAATTAGGGTATATAAACTTTAAGAGACGTTACTAGAGAGGGATGTTGCAGTGAAGGTTTTGGTAACCGCAGACACGCATATACCGACTAAAGGAAAACAGCTACCTTCTAATTTTATAGAAGCTTGTAAAACAGCTGACCTCATTATTCATGCAGGTGATTGGAAGTCAATGGAAGTCTACAGAACTCTTTCTAAATATGCTGAAGTGAAAGGAGTCTATGGAAATGTTGATTCAGATGAAATAAAGGAACAGTTTCCAGCACTTCAAATAGTCGAGGTTATTGGTTATAAAATTGGGATTGTTCATGGGCATGGAGAAAGGAAGACTACAGAAAAAAGAGCCATAGAAGCTTTTGATGAGAAAGAGGTTGATGTTATTATTTTTGGTCATTCCCACATTCCACTGATCCGTTATTTTAAAAAAGTACTAGTGATGAATCCAGGCTCACCAACAGATAAGCGGAAGCTACCTTACTATTCATACGGTACAATTGAAATTGACAAAGAAATCAAAGCAGAACTTATCTTTTACAGCAATAAGACTTAGGAAAGGGGCTGTCTGTTATAATTGTCACGATTGCAAAAGCAAAAGTTAGGGTGGTATAAAAATTATGAAACCAAAAGTTTTTATTACGAGGAAAGTTTCAGAAGAAATAACACAAAAGCTGGGCGAGGTATGTGAAGTGGAAATGTGGGAAGAGGAAGATACGCCCGTCCCGAGAGATATTTTAGAAGAAAAAATTAAGGAAGTTGATGGGTTGCTTTGTCTCTTAACCGAAACGATTGATAAAGAATTACTCACACAAGCAAAGCATTTAAAAGTTGTGAGCAATATGGCTGTTGGATACGATAATATTGACATTGAGGTTGCAAATCAGCAGGGGGTAATGGTGACAAATACACCTGGTATTTTAACTGAAACCACCGCAGATTTAACATTTGCTTTGTTAATGGCAACCGCCAGAAGGATTGTTGAAGCATCGGATTATTTGCATCAAGGTGAGTGGAAAACATGGTCACCAATGCAATTAACCGGGCAGGATGTATTTGGCGCAACCATAGGAATTGTTGGCATGGGAAGAATTGGAGAGGCTGTTGTGAAGAGAGCGAAAGGGTTTGGAATGGATATTTTATATCACAATCGCAGTCGTAAACTGGAAACTGAAAAACAATATGGTGTGATCTATGTTGAGCTGGACCATCTATTGAGGGAATCTGATTTTGTAGTAATATTGACCCCATATACTTCTGAGACAAAGAATTTGATTGCGCAAAGAGAATTAGCACTAATGAAGGAAACTGCTATTTTAATAAACACAGCACGTGGTGGAATAGTGGATGAAAAAGCTTTATATCAGGCTTTAAAAGGTAATGAGATTTGGGCAGCGGGCCTAGACGTTTTTGAAAAAGAACCTGTATCATTGCAAAAGCAACTATTGACGCTTCCTAATGTCGTTACACTGCCACATATAGGAAGTGCAAGTATTAATACAAGAATTAGAATGGCTCAGATGGCAGCAGTTAATTTATTAAATGGTTTAACGAATAAATCGCCTGTTTATTCTGTTGTTTGAATTTAAATTTTTTGAGCTTAAACAGTTTCTGTAATGAAGACGCTATCCATAGTGGAAGCGTCTTTTTTAAAAGCTACAGTCACCAAAAATTACTTTCATTTTTAATAATGCAATAATTTTCAATGTTTCCTGCTAGAATGCCTGAATGATGATAAAATAAGTTATAGATAGTATATATGCTGCAGGAGGAATTTGTTATGAATGAACAGTTTAGTAAACCAAAAGGGTTTGGAGAGATTCTAGATCATACATTTCGTTTAGTCAAAAATCGTTTCTCTGATTTTTTCATGGTTTTGTTAATTCTGGTTGGTCCAATTTATCTATTGCAGGCACTAACCGAGTTATTATCCGGAATGAGTCTGTTTGGAGGATTAGGTACTGGGGAGAGTTGGCTGGATCAATTTACAACTAGCTTTAATCAAGGTGCAGCAATACCAGTAGAGGCCACAAATTTCGGGGCTGATATTGTATTTGTTTTGTTGGGATTGCCTCATCTAATTTTGTTGGCATTTTCGCAGGTAGCTATTTTATTTATGATTAATCATATTAGGAAAAACGAAACATATACAGTCGGTTCAGTGATTAAACAGGCATTTTCCAGGTTTTGGCCAATTTTAGGGAGTAGTCTTTTAATGGCAGTAATCGCATTTGCCTTGATTGTTGTACCTTTAATTATTGTATTTTTGATCGGTTTTGTAGGTTCAATTATT
>NZ_JBMERP010000078.1:0-16722 GCF_049310925.1 Virgibacillus sp. DJP39
CCTACAAGTTTCACAACTTCATTCATTCTTTCCTTCGTTACTTTCTTTGGAACCATTCTTGCGTAATGGACAAGATTATCGTGTCCTGATAGAAATTTATACATTTCCGGATTTTCAATAATTCCCCCAACATGCGCAATTGCTTTTTCATAATTATCCGAAATGCTGAAACCGTTAATCAGCACTTCTCCTTCAGTTATCCCCATTAAACCGACCATCATCCGAATCGTAGTCGTTTTTCCAGCCCCGTTTGGGCCTAGAAAACCAAATACTTCTCCGGGGAATACTTTCAGAGAAATATCATTTATAATTGGAATATTACCTATTTGTTTTTTTACGTTTAATAATTCAACTACGGCTTGCTGCTTCAACGAAATACCTCCTCATTTATCAATAGCTATTATTTCAAGACAATCTTATAACAAGCTTAATAAAACATTAAAAAATTTTAATAAATATAATAAACTATCTCTCTTATGCTAAGTTTATTTTATCCTTTATATCGTTATATTAATTAAAAAACTTGTTTTGCAACTTAAAAACAAAAAAAGCCCCCTTATATAAGGGGCACAAGAAATATATATCAAGAAAGATCAATAGGATAACAAACATTTTAGCTAAGAGGCACAGTAAACCAAAAAGTATGATTATTCACTTGTGAACTAATTCCAATCTCACCTTGATGGTGTTCTATGATTTCTCTTGAAATGGCAAGACCAAGTCCTGTTCCTCCTGTATCACGTGCTCTTGAAGGATCAATACGATAAAATCTTTCAAAGATTTTATCTTGTTCTGATAGAGGAATTATCTGTCCGGATCCAGTAACGGAAACACGATACGCGGACGTTAGGCTTTCACCTACTATCCTAATTGGTCCTGTCCCTTCGTAGTAACGAATTGCATTATCAATTAAGTTACTAATAACCTGTTGAATCCCCCCGTTATGTACGTTCACTATTCCTGATTCTGTTTTAACCTCGATTGAAACACCTGTATTTTTCAGAGTCCATTGAAACATTTCAAGTGATTGCTCCACTAACAGGCGCATATTGACTGACTCTTTTTCAGAAAATGTTTGTTTAGATACATAATCCCATTCTTTCAGTTGTTCAAGCTGTTCAAGCATTGTGATAAGCCGTTTGGTCTCATCGTGAAGTGATTGGTACAGTTTTTGATCTCCTTCTATTACTCCATTATTCAAAGCATTTAGATATCCGTTTAGATTCGATAATGGGGTGCGAAATTCATGGGATAAGTCTGAGACAAGCTTTTGCCGATTATCTTGGTTATTTTTCAATTGCAATACCAATTCATTGAAATGACTAATGAGTTGACCCATCTCATCTTCAGATTCACCATCAATAGGTGTTGGATATTGGCCTTGCTTCATCCGTTTAGTAGAATCTATCAAATCTCTTAATGGACGTATTAACTTTCTAGTTAAATAAAAATGAATCAAACTCCCTATTACTATTGTAGAAATACTAAATGTCCATAAATAGGAGAAGAGAGTGGAATTAAACTTGTCTTGTTTCTGATTATTCATCGTTCCCATTCCATCAACCAGAAAACAAGCTGTATTATAGATCGCCCAACTACTTAGTACAATAAAGGAAGCAACAACAACTATATTTATAAATGTTAGTCGCAATAAAAATCGTTGTGGAAGCCATGACTTTTTATGTTTATTCATCGACGAATTTATAACCCATTCCTCGAACAGTAAGAATACGTTTAGGAGAAGGATTATCATCAATTTTTTCGCGTAGTTTTTTTATATGTGCATCAATAGTACGATCTAATACAGTCTTATCAGCATAGGGATATAGTTGCTGAATGAGATCTTCTCTTGATAAGACAATATTTGGATTCGCCATAAAATGATAAAGAAGATTAAATTCATGTTTAGTCAAATTTAAACGTTTATCAAACAGCAAAACCTCACCTTTTCTGGGTTTAATGCATAACCCATTATATGTAATCTTTTGACAAAACTGTCCAGTTCTTCGTAAAACTGCTTCAACATGTGCGACTAGTTCATCTGGATCAAACGGCTTGGTCAAGTAATCATCAGCACCTATCTTTAATCCATTAATTTTATCATCTGTGCGGACTTTTGCGGAAAGCATAATTATCGATACTTCGTTGCGTTCCTGTTCTCGAACCCACCTACAAAAGTCTTCACCGCTTAGTTTTGGGAGCATCAGATCAAGCACAACCAAACACGGATGATACATTAAAAAGGCGTCCTTAGCAGCTTCACCATCAATCGCCTCCACCACATCATATCCAGCATTAGTTAAATAAATGTTAACAAGCTCACGAATCATTTTATCATCTTCTATAACTAATATTGTTTGTTTCACAGAATCACCTCTTCCCCTTATTATACGATGGCTAAAGGTTTATTGCATTTTTTCAAATTCCTCTACCATCATATCGGAAGTTAATGGACCAAAAGATTTAAATTGAATAACCCCATTCGAATCAATCATAAATGAAGACGGAATTGGACGAATTTGATAATTCGTTGCCACTTTAATTTCTTCATCTAATAATATCGGAAAAGTTAAGTTAAACTCTTTCACAAAATCTTTCACACCCATTATTCCGGACTCTGTTTGCGTCAAATTGACCGCCAATATAACTACTTCTTTATCTTGATGGAATTTTTCCATATCAGGCATTTCTGCACGACAAGGAGGACACCATGTTGCCCAAAAATTCACCATTACCCGTTGACCACGATAATTTGATAGTCTTGCTTTTTCACCATTTAGCGTTTGCAACTCAAAGTCAGGAGCAATGTTGCCTTTATTAAGACCAACATTTGGCTCCGTTGTAGAATACTCTTTGTTTTCTTCATTGCTGGATGAATCAGACACTTCTTGTTGTACTTTCTCATCCTTTGCATCTGTCGTTTCGTTTGTACTAGAACAAAGTCATACATCGCAAAGCCAATCATACCAACAATAACTACGACGATTACCGACTTTTTCATCAAATCACCTCCTAATAGCAAATAGAAACAGTTATTCCATCTTTTCAAATTCTTGCATCATAAGGTCATAATTCATCGCACCAATCGCTTTGAATTGTATACGTCCATTTGAATCAATCATAAAAGATGAAGGGTAGGCTGAAATTTTGTACCGGTTGGACACATCCGATTTCTCATCTAAAAGTATTGAAAATGTTAGTCCAAGCTCGTTAACAAATTCTTGAACTTCATTTAGGTTTGATTCGGTTTCAAGTAAATTCACAGCTAAAATTTTAACATCTTTATTTTTGTGAAATTTTTGCATATCTGGCATTTCTGCACGGCATGGGGGACACCATGTTGCCCAGAAATTCAACATAACTTTTTCTCCCCTGAAATCCGACAACTTAACTGTCTTTCCAGTTAAAGTTTTAAGTTCAAAGTCTGGAGCGATTTTACCTTTTTCAAGTCCGACTTCTTCAGACTCGATAGCTTCTGCCTCCTCTTTCCCATCTTTGGAAGGCGATGTTATTTTGTTTCCTGAGTTAGTATCATTACTCTCCTGAACATTAGTCTCATCATTTGAAATTGTATAATCATATACTGCAAAACCAAACATTCCCACTACAATCAGAATAAGAATTGTCTTTTTCATTGTTCATTACCTCCAAGTTCTACCCTAATTTCGCAAACCATGTATCCTGTACTAATTTAAGAAGAAACCCTGAAATGCGTGGCATTTGGCCTGTAAACAAAATCAGTCCCATAACAATCATAACAATGCCGCCTACTTTCATAATCACTTGACTATGACGAACAATCCACTTGGTCGAACCGAGAAAGAAAGTCAACGTAAGGAACGGTAATACAAAGCCAATGACATACATGGCTGTATATAATATACCCTGCCCAGGGTTACTTGCCGCTAAAAATAAAATAGATCCAAAAATTGGCCCAATACACGGAGTCCATCCTGCTGCAAATCCTAATCCTACAAAAAATGTTCCTAAATACCCTGCTGGTTTCTTCGAATAATGTAAACGCCTTTCTTTCATTAAAGCGGTAATATTAATCCAACCAGCAACAAATAGTCCCATAACAATAATAAAAATCCCTGCTAAACGCTGAATGAGCATTCCTGATTCACCTAATAGTAATTGTTGAATCCAACGCCCTAAAAACGAGGCGCCAACCCCTAAGCTAAGAAATACAAGTGAAACTCCAAGCAAAAAGAATACGGAATGACTCAGTAATTTCCTGCGAATTTTAACATCCTGATTTCCCCGTAGTTCTTTTACACTGATTCCGGTAATATAGGATAAATACGCTGGAAAAATTGGCAATACACAAGGGGACAGAAAAGATAACGCTCCTGCACCTAATGCTAATAACATGCCGACAATCAACATTGTGTCTGTCTCAATTCCACCCATTACGATACCCTCTTTCTTGTATTAAAAGTGATTAAGCATATACTTGTTATAAAAAACACCCCCACAAACCATGGAGCAATAATGTAGCCAAATACCGTCGCGAATGGATAAACAAATGACAGTAGTACCATTCCTACACACCATCCAATTAACATCGTCACGATCAACATAGTAGTTGTTATACGTCCACTAAGGAAAAAAACAACTAGCATGATAATCAGCAAAAATAAATAACCAAACGAGTATGTATTGTTGTTCCACACAAGTTGAATAAACTCGTACATAAATGACGCTACTAAAAATACAAGTAGAAAGGACCTTATAAAGACTAACATATCCATCGGTTTCCGCTTCGCCTTATAATTAAGCATAATTGCACTAAATAAAACAGCTAGATAAAATGCCTCTGAATTACTAGGGTAGGCCAGTATTGCTATAGGATCATTTATGAATACATTGAAATTCAATATTATTTTTCCGATCCACATAAAAACTATGAAATTAATAAGTTGTGAAAACATTTCCTCCATGTGTCTTTTCTTTTGTTCCTTTGATAAATCACTCAGTATATAGTAGAAGATAAATCCTACGGCTAGACTGATAACTATAATAGCGATTGACATTAATTTACTCGCTGCCACCAAGATATTTCCTCCGTTTCAAAGTACTACCCTTATACTGCAATAACAATATGAAAATTTGATGAAAATAGAAATAAAAGAACAATGAGGGTAAGCCTGTTACCCCATTGTCCTTTTGCTGATCTCTATTTTAATCAGTTTAAATGCTTTTATCAATACAAGTAACTAGTCTGTTCTCAATGTCCTCCGCCAATTGCTTAATAGAATCATCATTTACCATTTGAATTAATGTAGTTGGCTTTGGCATACCTATCTTCGTCTTTCCAGCATCTTCATAAACGACAATTTTACAAGGCAAGAAATAACCCACTAGCTGGTTTTGTGATAACACCCTCTGTGCTTCTTTTGGGTTACAGACCTCCAGCACATGATAAGGTTGATCGAAATCGAAGCCTTTTGTTTGTAGCGTTTCCTTGATGTCGAATTGCCAAAGGATTCCAAACTTTTCTTCCTTCAAACTTTTCTCTAGAGATTGAATTGATTCTTCAATTGACTTATTTGTTTCAACTGTATAATGGAACATAAATACATCATCTCCTCTTTATATAGTTTCTTACCCCACTATTGTTGCTTTCACACCTTAGTTTACTGGATTTAATTGAACGACTTCAACTTCAAATTCGTTCTTTTCTAGTCTCTGTGTCAGTTCCTGTGAATCAATTCTTTCGTGAAGTGGAGGGCCAGACTCTGTTTCCATAGCCTCCCATTCAATGAAAAGTACTTGTCCACCAGGTTTTAAGATTCGTTTAATTTCATCTAGTGCCTTACTTATATTTGTCACCTCATGGATAACTAACGAAACGATAACCTTATTCACAGAATCGTCATCAAGTTGAATATTTTCTAAATCACTTACTACATAAATTATATTCTCAAGTTATACCTCACCTGCATTTACCTTCAACATCTCAAGCATTTTTGGTTCTATATCAACAGCATAAACTAAATCCCTCGTACTCTTCGCAATTGGTATTGTGAAATACCCATTACCAGCTCCAAGATCGGCAACAGTATCATTAAAGTTTAAATTCAAGTGTTCAAGTACCTTATCTGGTGGCAATAAATCTTTACGTTTCATGCTCATTAGCTTGTGTGCCTTTTCAGGTTTAAATGTCTGTCATTCCTGTTACTCCTTTCTTAATCATTGTATTTTCTATTATGGCTTAACGCTATACCTATGCAGGTATAGTTGTCAAACTGTATTTATTACACTTCTTATATGAAAGAACAAATATAGTGTAGTGCTTAGTAGCATCAGCTCAATCGAGGCGTGGGCTGACTTTCACTAAATTATCGCCATCATGGCGTGAGCATGTTTTTTTGCGATGACGCGTTTTTCTTCTGTGGATAACATATAATAAACAACATCGCTTGGTAAAATTACATAACTCAGAAAAATCCCACCAAGCTGTCTTGTACAAAAATCAGTGTCGACATCTTGATTTTCAAAATGAAGATCCAACCCCTTCTTTAAACTTGTAAATATGATTGCTGGAAAATTGACATCGTCTGGTAAATTCCCACGTAAGCTTTCAGCAATAAGCATTTTTACTAAATCAATATTTTTTGATAACACTTCTAACCTGTTTTCAATAATCGCAATCAAAAATGTCTCAGTATCCCGTTCCTGTGCCAGCTTTAAAACACGCGATCCAAATTGTTTCTCTAGTACATTTTTAATTACAGTAACAAATAAATTCTGTTTTGTAGAAAATTTTCGATACAACGTTACTTCAGCCACGTCTGCTTCATTTGCAATCTCTTGTGTTGTCGCTTGCAGGCCTTTCTTTATAAAAACGGTAACCGCTGCCTTGAGAATCTGTTCTGTTTTATCGCGCATTTCTTTCACCTCTCATTTGTACGTATATACTTTATTTTCACAAAGCGATCAAAAATAATCAAGATAGAAGGCATGACAACAATCGTACTAAAGAAAGCCAGCGAAATATTGATTAAGGTCATCATACCGAAATTACTCAAGATAACAAAGTCAGATGCAAGTAAAGCACTGAATCCCCCCATCGTAGTGATTGCAGATGCAAAAATCGATTTCCCTATTTTTTGGTTAGCTATAATAACTGCGTCAATACTTGAATTTCCACTTTCCCGTTCTTCATAATACCTCTCCATAATTAAAATGGTGAATTCCGTACCAATTCCAATGATCAATGCGCCTAAAGTCGCTGTCAGTGGAGTATAGCTTATTCCTGCCAAATACATCACCGCCCCAGACCAACCAATAATGAAGATAATCGGTATCAAAGGTATAAAAGCTTTAATTGGATGCCGATAAACTGCTAACAACCCAAAAAACACAAGTACCATACCAAGCAAGGTCATCTTGTACCTTCCAGTCGTTAATGCGGTAACCATTTCGACGTCTAATACGGCTTTGCCTGTTACAGTTGTTTTCATATTTTCTGGTTGATTGTCTTTAAGGTATTGATTCAAATTCTTGATAAAGCTTTTTAATGGCTCAGCTTCCAGGTGTTTAATTCCAACAGTGATGACACCTTTCGTCTCTGATTCATTAACAAGCAATTTAAGTTGTTGATTTGGAATAGTTTTTATCTGTTCTTCTATTTTAGCTTGGGCCGGCACTTCCCCTTCATTCAATTGTTTAAGTACTTCAGTAATTGAATTTGATTCTACTACTATCTCTCCAAACTCGTTTTTAATCTCTTGACTCGTAGATTCTACCCAACTAAGAGATTTATGAGACAGGATATTTTCTCCTTCGTACAGGATAGAAACTTTCTCTGTTGTACCAAGAACATCCCTTAATTCATGAATATCATCTAAGGCTTGGAGATCCTGTGGCATAAAGGACTCTACATCTGTCTCCGCTCCAGCATCAAGATCGACCCATATTCCAAATCCTGCAGTAAAGAAGGCTAACAATATAATTAACCATCTTAATGAGACCAATCGTTTCGTAAATTGACCGAGTAAAGTCTCAAATTTAGATACTTTTTTTACCTTTTTTGTGTGAGAGACTGATTGTTTATTTGAAAAAAATTTATCTCTAGTGAATAGTATTGGTATCAATATTAATACTCCAACAATAAAGCTGATAATCATTCCCGCAGTAAGCATTTTTCCAAAGTCTTGAATCATCGGAACAGGTGAAGTGTAAAGTGCAATAAAACCTAACGCAGTTGCAATTAGAGCAGTCAATACAGCTGGAACCATTTTCGTAACAGTCCGATATAAACTTTTCTGTGCATGATTACCAAACTTTTTATTCTTCATAATGATTCTCGCTTCCTTCCATTTCTTCGGTATAACGACTCTGGAATTGGATGCCATAGTCAATACCTAGGCCAATTAAGATAGGAAATACTGCCATTGACACCATCGTGATTGAAATATTGACCCAGCCCATGAAACCGACTGTTCCAGCTACTGCTACTAAAATAATTCCTAAAGGTAATAAACGCCATCTTGTTTTGAATGCTAGGGTCAACACAATAATCATGATTCCAATGGCGAGAATCATCATTTTTTTCATACTAGCTTGCATAGAAGTGCGAATTGCACCATCCAGAACTGGTTTTCCCGATACAAACGTTTCTGTTGTTGTTAGTGAATACTGATCAAAATAGTCTTTAATGGATGCTATTGTTTCACTTTTGTCTTCATCACTAGCTTTAGCTTTGAATGTAATTGACATCATCATATACTTGCCATCCATAATTAGTTTATTGAACATATCTTGTAGTTCTCCGTTATCATCATAGATCATATGATTCAGCGACTTTTGTGTTTGAGGAAGTCCAGGAGATAGATAATCCGAATATTTCTGCATATTATCGAGTTTCTTACTGATGGAGCCCAACTGGTCATGCATTTCCTGCAGCCCAATGCTTGATTCATTTGCTAACTGACTGTCTTCAATTCTGTTTATCTTTCCACCGATTGCATCAAGACTATAAATCACCTTTGACAGCCCTTTTTGGTAATTTTCTTCCTGATTCTCTGCTATCTTATTAACGAGCATCACCGGGCTAATAATGCTATAAATAGTTTGATTTTCTTCAAGTTCTTGTTGCAATCTTTCCATGTGCTCAAAGTTGTCAATCGTAAGTAACTCCTTCTGATCGACACTTTCGTACATGACAACGATTGACTCACCACCGAATTCTCTTTCTAAAGCAAGATTTTCTTGATACACATCAGATTCACTACTAACTAATGTATCGTTGCCTGTTGCCATTTTCACATCCTGTACCCCAATTGCTAAGATTGCGATAAGTAAAGCCGTCATTAGCATTGTTTTTAATGGGTTTTTCTTTAATAATTGAAATAACCGCTTAAGGATGAACATATTTATTAACTCCTTTTTATCAAATTTCACATACCTTATATCTAATCTTTATTATAATTTTAAGTATGTAAGTAATAACTTACATTCATTATATGCATATCTTCTATATTATGCAAGAACAACTCTGCTAAACATATTCAATCTGCCACCATTCATTAGGTTTTTTAGATTCAGCAAAAGTAATTGATAGTGAAAGTGAATTTCTCAATTTAAACAATAGTGCAAAGCTGGTTTAATTCGTACTTATCGGTTTCCCATTAAAAAGCTATCGTAGTATATGTGATGTGCTTTAATTACTTATTTCATCTATACCTATATCAACAAAGGTTCATTTTTATAAATATGCTATCAACTTTACTATTCCCATTGAATTGATATTATCCTATCGCTTGCAATTTGGTTATTGCCAGGCCCATGGTGAAATTCTCCCATCGTAATAGTTCTGTAATATGCTGTTATACTAAACCCTTTTTATTCCATTTAAACCTGAAACTGTATTTTTTAACTTCAAGGAATATATTCCCACTTCGCTAATAGATGCTTGAAGCTACTAGTTTTCTGAAATTGATAGTTTAATAGTCATTTTTTGGTTAATGATTAAGTATGTTACATCTAGTAGCCTTTTATGTAGAGCAAATTTTACTAGGAGGCTATTACAATGAATAAATTAAAGAAGTTAATTATGGTTACTACATTATCGATTGCAGTTCTATTTCTTCCGACAGGAGCCAATGCTGCTTCATATAAAGTACAAGAAGGTGACTCATTTTGGTTAATTGCAAACAATTACGGTCTATCTCTAGCAAACTTACAGCAAGCAAATAACCGTTCAGGAAGTCTTTTATATGCTGGTGAAACAATTGAAATTCCGAGTTCTGTTTCTTATTCGGAAAAAAAACTTATGGCTAAACTTATACATGCAGAAGCTAAAGGAGAATCATTTGCAGGAAAAGTTGCAGTAGGGACAGTAATCCTGAACCGTGTTGACCACAAAGAGTTCCCTAACACAATAGCAGGTGTTGTCTATGAACAGGAAGGCGGTCACTACGCATTCTCTCCTGTACAAGACGGTGCTATCCATCAAGGGTACAATGCTACTGATATGCGGGCAGTAAATGAAGCTCTTGCATTCAGGGGTCAAGGCCAAGGGTCCATCTATTTCTATAATCCAGAGACAGCTCAAAGTGAATGGATTTTTTCACGTGACGTGACCATAAAAATTGGGAATCATGTATTCGCTAAATAATTTTTTCCTTGTAATAAATATAAACCTACAAATCTTTTAAAAAGATTTGTAGGTTTTTTTGAACTTGTAAGAAAGCTAATATCCGTATAAGCCTAGTTACCTAACATAAGCTTGCTCAGTCTAACACTTCAAAGGCTTGCTTTAAGTCGTCAAGCAAATCGTCTATCTCTTCTATACCCGCTGAATAGCGAATAAGACCTTCTGGAATACCTAATGCTTGCCGTTCTTCTGGATTGCACTCTACGTGGCTGGTAGTACGCGCCGGACCGACTGTTGTTTCGACAGCACCAAGATTTGCCGCACGATTAGCAAGCTGTAACTTTGGTAAAAATGATCGAACTGCATCCATTCCACCCTTTAAAGAAAAACTCAGCATCCCACCAAATTGTTTCATTTGTTGTTTTGCTATATCATGATGCTTATGTGTCTCAAGTCCTGGATAAAAAACCTCATCAACAGCGTCAACGGTTTGTAGAAACTCCGCAACCCGCATTGCGTTCGCGCATTGAGTCCGAACTCGCAAATGGAGTGTTTTAGCACCTCTAAGCAATAAATAAGCGGCCATAGGGTCAAGTGTTGCACCATTAATTTCCCGATAATGATAAATTTGTTCAATTAACTCAGTGCGCCCGCAAGCTACTCCGCCTAAAGCATCTGCATGACCACCTAAAAACTTAGTAGCACTATGAATAACCAAATCTGCTCCAAAAGATAAAGGGGTTTGATTGATTGGAGTAGCAAATGTATTATCAACGAACACTAGAGCACCAACTTTTTTCGCTGCATCGACCATTCTCTTAATGTCAGTAATTTTAACAGTTGGATTAGTTGGGGTTTCTAAATACAAGATTTTACAACCTTTACCAACCTCTTTTTCAATAGATACATGATCACCAGTCTCACAAAGCGTTACATTAATATTCAATTGCGGTAAAAACTCAGAGAAAATTTTATTAGTTCCACCATACGTATCTTTAATAGAAACAATTCGGTCACCTGGCCGCAGAAAAGTGGCTAATGAATTACTGATCGCTGCCATACCTGTTGAAAAACTAGTAGAGTCCTCTGCCCCTTCCAAAATCTTAATTTTATCCTCAAAAGCCTGCACAGTCGGGTTTGTGTTTCTACCATAAATATGACCTTTTTTCTTTCCGACAGCAACATCGTACCATTCATCGATATCATCATAACCATAAGCTACACTAAACACTACAGGGACTTGGGTTGCTCCGTGAACCAAATAATCCTTTTCTCCTGCCCACACCGATTTAGTTCCAATCTGAGTATACTTGTCCATAAAAATTCACCCCTATAAAATATTTTATGCTTTTATATATAATTCCCTGGGAAAGTCGGCAAACATTTCACATCCAGTTTCTGTAATGTGAATAGCTTCACTAACCTCAAATCCAAAATCATCAAACCAGATACCTGGTATTAAGTGAAGACACATATTCGGTTCAATAATGGTTTGATCACCATTTCGGACACTTATTGTATGTTCACCCCAATCGGGCGGATAACTTAATCCAACGGAATACCCAATCCTTGAATCCTTTTTATACCCATGTTTTGCAATACTTGTTCGCCAAACTGCTTCTACCTGTTCACTCGTCATTCCAGGTTTAATAGTTGAAAGAACTTTATTTAAACCCTCAACGACAACTTTTGATAAATCAATAAGTTTGCCAGATGCCTTCCCCAAAACCATCGTTCTTGCCAAGGGGGAATGATAACGTTTATAACAACCTGCTAATTCCAGGATAACAGGATCACCATGTTCATAGGTTTCATCCGTCCAGGTCATATGGGGTGCGTTCGTTTTCTTCCCTCTTGGTAACATCGGTACAATCGCTGTATAATCTCCACCAAAATCTGACATACCTTTTATTTGCGCATGTAGGATATTAGCCGCTACATCACATTCTCTAACACCCACGTTGACGGACTCGTATCCAACCTTCATTGCATTTTCCACTATTTTGGCAGCCTTTTTCATATATCCTATTTCCTGGTCGGACTTAATGAGTCTTGACCAATTTACTAATGTACTAGCATCAAAAAAATTTGCATCGGGAAGATTTTTCTCTAACTGTTTTAAACAACGCGCAGAAAAAAAGTGAGATTCCATTTCCACCCCAATTGTTTTTTCTTCTTTACCTTTTTGAATTAAAAGATCAGAAACGAAATCCATCGAATGCTGGAATTCAGATTGAACATATTCATCCCCATACGAAATTATCCGTTCATGATTAATCCAGGTTGTTAACTTTGCACTGTTCGCATCCATTTCTCTCCCTAACCAGAGCGGTTCTTCTTCATCAATGAATAATATAACCATTTGTTGAACATAAAAACTCCAGGCATTATAACCGGTTAAATAATTCATGTTAGAAGGATTAGTTACAAGTAACACCTCTATTCTGCGTTCCTGCATCTTTTGTTTAATCTTTTTTACCCTTGGCTGAAACTCTACAAGTTCAAACACATAAATCACCCCTTTCCTTCCTATTACCTAGCATATAAAGAATTGTCTGAATTAGCACAAAATAATTGTACTAAACCGTTAAAATATAATCCGTGAATAGATGATTTAAATTTTGTAAAATGAACAAACTAAACAAAACAGGAAAACTGATTTATTTTCTAGATTGGGTTTCAACTATTATTGATAGGAGGGTCAATTCATGTCAGAGGAAAATAAAAATCGTAACAAAGACAAAGGCAGACAAAATAACAAAATTAAATATGATAATCAGATAGCAGATGTTGAGTTAGCAAAGGATAATGAAACTGAAAGTGAATTTCTTAATTTAGACAACAAAAAAAACAAACGGAAACGTGACTAGAATGAGTCAGACGAAACTTACCTGCACTTATGCAGAAAGAAAGTTTTTTACTTTCCTTCAAAAGAAAAGCCATCAACTTCAAAAGTTGATGGCTTTTCATTCTTACTTAGAGTAACAACGATTCATTTTCATAAATATACGAATAGCTTATATCAATAAACAAGAAGTCATTTTCAGATAAAGGATAGCCAAATGTTCGTACCATTTCTCGCGTTTCAATATCTGAATAAACATCAGATAATATTCCCCTTTTCCACGTTTTCATTTGCATCATATTTTCCAGAAAATAAGGCCGAAACGCCCAATTAGAACCTAATTTATCCAGCTCCACTTTCCACTTATCGTCATGCTTTCTAAAGTTTGAAGACACTTGCTGACCATCACTATCGCATACATACATACGAAAACTCTCGGCATCAAACTGGGCAGTGACAGCATCTATAAACGCATCTACTTTTTTTGTCCCTTCCCACTTTGATAGTAGATTCTTCATCTTTTGTTCCCAATTCCACACGTGTTTTAGTCGATCTTCTATCTTGGACTTTTCCCGTTGAATATAAGCAGCAAACTTTTCTCTAACATTGACTGACAGTACCTCTTCAGCTGCAAGATCAAATCCCGGCTTTGCTAAATAAAATCCTTGGTAGTAGCGACCACCATGTTTCCAGGCAAAATTAAGCTGATAATCATCTTCTATATTCTCAAACAAGAGTGCCGCACCAATTCTTCGTGCTAACATCGACAGCGAATACATAATGTCCTGAAAACCTTCCGAGTGTCGATTGCGAATAATTCTTGTATCAATTTTTAAAATATGTGGCTCCAGTTGACGAATACGATCAATATTAGAACTTTTGGCGCCTACTTGATCGACAGCAATCTTAATTCCATAAGTTTTGTAGTAAAGGAGCAAATGAATCAGTTGTTCGTAATCTTCTTCAAAATCATGTTCCGTAACCTCAATAACAATTCTGTTCATCGAAAAGCCCTTCTTTTCAAACATAATTAAGGATTGCAGTAAGTCATCTCCATTGTTAACCAATAATTGTTTGGCATTTCGATTGATAAACAAATGACCTGTTTCGTTCGATTCAATCATATCGGATATTGCTATGTATAATAGGTGTTGATCTACTTCTACCTTGAATTCCTCGGGTACCTCATTGTCCTGAAAAAAATCACCAAGGCTATGCCATTCATTATCATTATAAAATCGTCCCAATACCTCATAACCAAAAACAGTGTGCCTAATAGCACTTACAATCGGTTGATAAACAGGCTTTATATTATTCAAATTTCCTACAATGTCTAACGGATCCATGGGTTACCCCCTTTTATTAACTTTTCTGGTGATACTAATTACGTTCAATTATATCACGGTGCTCATTATCTATCATAGAATGATCAATCAAAATAATAAAAAAGATACAAGACCCAACTTGGATCCTGCATCTTTTTATTAACATCATCTGTTAAACTTCAATAATAATTGGAAGTATCATTGGCTTTCTTTTCGTTTGTTTAAAAATAAATTGACCAACCGATTTTTTTATATCTTGTTTGATAGCACCCCATTGATTCTTGTTCTTGCCTTGTAAATCACTGACGGTTCTCGTTATAATCCGGTTAACATCCTGCAAGAGTTCATCAGCATCTCGTACATACACGAAACCACGTGTGATTGTATAAGGTGATGACACCAGCTTTTTCTCACTTTTACTCATAGTTAAAACAACTACAAGCATACCATCCTCAGATAGCTGTTTTCGGTCTCTTAACACAATATCTCCTACATCCCCAACACCCATACCATCAACATAAGTATTTCCGACCGGTATCTTTCGGGTTTGACGAGCTGCTTTGTTTTCAATATCTACAACGTCCCCATTGTTCATTACAAATGTGTTCTCTTGATCCACTCCAACTGATTCGGCTAATAAACGGTGCTGGTACAACATTCTAAGTTCGCCGTGAATCGGAATAAAATACTTCGGTTTCATCAAGGTGAGCATTAGCTTCAAATCTTCTTGATACCCGTGACCGGATACATGCATTCCGGACGAACTACCTGATCCGTATATAACTTTGGCTCCAAGTGAAAATAGATTATCAACAATGCGGGTAACATTTTTCTCGTTTCCAGGTATCGGTCCCGCTGCAAATATAACCGTATCTCCCGCTAATATCTCAGCGCCTCGAAAATTTCCAGTTGACAATCTAGCTAGAGCAGCAAGTGGCTCCCCCTGACTTCCCGTACATAAAATAACGACATTTTCAGGATCAAACTGATTTATTTGCTCCGGTCCAATCAGCATTCCATCCGGAACATCCAAATAACCGCGGTCCATCGCAACCTGAACGACATTAATCATACTTCTACCCAGCAATACAAGCTTACGATTTGTTTTCTGAGCAGCAGTAACTACTTGCTGTACTCGGTTAATATTGGAAGCGAAAGTAGAAATAATAACTTTATTATTTGCCTTTCTAAAGGCCTCTTCTACATGATCCCCTACAATGCGCTCTGAGGGAGTGAGACCAGGGCGTTCAGCATTTGTACTTTCTGATAATAGAAGCAGTACTCCATCATTTCCGATTTCAGCCATTTTATGAATATCCGAATGCTCGTTATTTGCAGGCGTTAAATCAAATTTAAAGTCGCCTGTATGTACGATATTGCCCGCTGGAGTATGAAAGACAATCCCTAGACAATCGGGAATACTATGGTTTACTTAAAAAAAGTTTACATTAATATCTTCAAAGTTAATGTTTGAATCCGTATTAATTTCCACTAATTTAGTATCCCTTAGAATTCTATGTTCTTTTAGTTTTAATTCAATTAAACCTAATGTAAAGCGAGTCGCGTACACAGGTACATTCAATTTTTTTAAAAAGAAAGGAATTCCCCCGATATGATCCTCATGTCCATGTGTGACAATTAAAGCTTTGATTTTGTCTTTATTTTCTACTAAATAGGCAATATCAGGAATGATTAAATCAATTCCCAATAAACTTTCATCTGGAAACTTATTACCACAGTCGATTAAAAGAATAGAGTCTCCATACTGAATAGCGTACATATTTTTGCCGATTTCATTTAAGCCACCTAAAGCAAAAATGGATAATAAACTTTCTTTTGTGCTCAAATTTATTCCTCCCACTCTCAAGATTATATTTAGTATGCCCTTTTGTTTTTTTCTTTATAAAGGATTGATGATATGTTTACACCACATCTTCCCTCTTTTT
>NZ_JBMERP010000079.1:0-16355 GCF_049310925.1 Virgibacillus sp. DJP39
TAATTTAAAAAATTATTCAATGGAGGATTTATTAGGTGGAAAAGAATTGGAGATTGTTGCTGCAGCACTTTTACTTACGGGTAAGCTAAAAGTTGACGCCGTACAGGTATTTAGAAATTCTCCAGTTGTTTCTATTATTCTGCTAGGGCAGTATGAAACTACAAAAGACAGGAAAACGAATGATTTAATCGACTTTATGAAAAAAAATGGGGACATGACACTTGAAGAGGTTACAAATGCTTTCTATGCAGTTAACAGACAGAAAGGATGATACGATGAGCAATCCAATTGATAATAACTTTAGCGGTACAAATATTATTAATACCGTTATAATAATTTTATTTATTTTACTTCTATTTTACGGTTCGACTGACTTAACTGATCTTACAAGTGCAATTTAATTACTTCATAAAAAATATCCTTTAGCCCCTTCCAGTTCAAATTCAATACATTCTAATACTTCCTATTATTATTTAGAAAATAAACACTGTCTACATCAGTAAGATGGTAAGTTGTGTTATTGGAGCACGCTGTTTCCACAAGAGGCATTTATAAATTTTTGAGAAAATGGGTTAGTCTAATCTGGAAAGTATGAGATCCAATGCCTAATTGAACAGGCATTGGTCCTACTAAATTGTTGTAATGCCTCTTTGGGGACCCCCTTAATTTGGTCAGGGTATTTAAATAGTATCTTTTTCTACTTAGAGATCATTATTAACTATCTTTATTGTTTAAATCGCTTTGGTCTCCTAATGCCTTACCATTATGCGTTTTTAATTCACCATTGTTATCTACTACATCAATTTTCCCATCTATTGTACCTTCTGTATAATTATCTGATGCTTGTTCATGAGTTATAGCAATCCCTTTGTCTAATTCGTCATTGCTATCATAGTCAGACACTTCATGCTTTTTTCCAGCTACCTTCTTTGCGCTTTCAATTGTTTCTCTTCTGTATTTTTCGTTATCCATTGCTTACCCTCCTTATTCACATTTATAGTGTGCACATTAAGCATTAATATAATTCCTTATCTTTAGTAGTGTGCATAACACTTATATAGGAGGTTGCCAATTGATTTATGATAACCATTATCGATTTAATATTTTGGATTGAGTTTCCTGTAAAGGAATAATTACAAAAAAAGAACCAAATTACTATATCAAAAAAAGTCGCTCAGAATTATTCTGAACGGCTTCATCGGCCATGTTATTATTTTATTTAATATGAAAATACTTTGAAATCAGATGTCTCTCCTAAAACTAAATCCATTACGCTAGGTGTGTCTTTTCTTTTTTGTTCCTTTTCTTTTAGAACAGACTTCACAGACCAATATATCCTTATCTTTACTGGTCTTTAACACTTCATTACATTTCAAACATCGTGGTGGTAGGTTCGTCCTTTCTTGTTCTCTAATTGGTTTAATGAAACTCATATTACAATCATCTCCTTTGTTTTAGTATATTCAATCTATTCTACGCTTAGGAGATATTTTCCTTTAATTTTATATTTTTTTATAAAAAAACCAGCTTTGCTTCCATATTAGGAAACTTTGCTTAACACCAAGCCTTAGTTTATACTCTCTTTCTGCTAAAAAAGACACCTCGGAGAGATGTCTTAATGACTATACTTACTTTTTTAGATATTTCAAAGAGAATACATCAAAAAAACACTGTCCAGTTTGATGATACATGGACAGTGTTTTTTGAAATGATTATTTTTTTAAAAATATTTAGGTATTATCAGGATTTGAAACTTGGATCTATCGTACTTCACCATGTTAATAACCCATTTTATATCAGTACCTAGAATGATGTTAAGTATTGCTCGCGCTCCCAAGGGTGAACGGTAGTACGGAACATATCCCACTCTATCTCTTTAGCCTCAACAAAGTGTTCGTATAAGTGTTCACCAAGTGCTTCTTTAATAACTTCGTCTTCAGCAAGCTCTTTAAGGGCATCCATTAATGTTGCAGGCAGGTCTTTAATTCCGTTTTTCACGCGCTCTGCTTTATCCATTGCATAGATATTACGATCAACTGGTTTTGGTGCTGTTAATTTATTCTTTATACCGTCTAATCCAGCTGCAAGTAATACGGACATTGCCATATATGGATTTGCTGACGGATCAACACTTCTTGCTTCAATACGTGTGCTTAATCCTCTCGAAGAAGGAATACGTATTAACGGACTACGGTTTAATCCTGACCAAGCTACATAACAAGGTGCTTCGTATCCTGGAACCAAACGTTTATATGAATTTACTGTTGGATTTGTAACAGCAGTGAAATTTGTTGCATGCTTAATAACTCCTGCAGTAAACTGCTTCGTCAATTCACTAAGCTGCATATCTCCTTTTTCGTCATAAAACATATTTTGATCGCCTTTGAATAATGACATATTTACGTGCATTCCAGAACCATTAACTCCAAATAAAGGTTTTGGCATAAAGGTTGCATGTAAATTATGTTGTCTAGCGATTGTTTTTACAACCAATTTAAACGTTTGAATGTCGTCAGCGTGTTTAACAGCATCGGAATATTTAAAATCAATTTCGTGCTGTCCTGGTGCTACTTCATGATGTGATGCCTCGATTTCAAAACCCATTTCTTCTAGCTCTAAGACAATATCACGTCGGCAATTTTCCCCAAGATCTGTAGGAGCTAAGTCAAAATAACCGCCTCTGTCATTTAATTCAAGTGATGGTTCACCTTTTTCATCTAGTTTAAATAGGAAAAATTCAGGCTCAGTACCAATGTTAAATGCTGTAAATCCTAATTCTTCCATTTTTTTGATGTTACGTTTCAGGTTATATCTTGGACAACCTTCAAACGGAGTACCATCAGGATTATAAATATCACAAATGAAACGTGCTACTTTACCTTTATCTGAAGTCCATGGATAGACAACAAAAGTATCTAAGTCAGGGTATAGGTACATGTCAGACTCTTCAATACGAACAAATCCTTCAATCGAAGATCCATCAAACATCATTTTGTTATCAAGTGCTTTTTCAAGCTGACTTAATGGAATTTCAACATTTTTAATTGTTCCAAGCATGTCTGTGAACTGTAAACGGATAAACCGTACATTTTCCTCCTCAATCAATTTATAAATATTTTTCTTCGTCGTTTCTGAACTCATTTGTTCATCCTCCTTGAATTAATAAAAATAGTCTTTAATGAAAAAATCTTGATAACTCACCCTGTCGTAAACTTGCTTTACCGAACCGTCCTCCATCATGTAATTCAAGCTTCAACATGTTTCGCAGTTCGCGATCGGTAATGTCTTTGGGTTTCTCTTCTTGTTGTAGTTGATTCGTTACATCAGTAGATTGATGTAAAAGTAGTTTGACTCCTGCCAGGTTAACACCTTTGTCTAAAAGGTTTTTAATTTCCAGCAGGCGGTCTACATCATTAAAAGAAAATAAACGTTGATTCCCACTAGTTCTTTCGGGGTTTATCAAATCGTTATCCTCATAATGTCTGATTTGCCTAGCAGTTAATTCAGTTAATTTCATAACTATTCCAATTGCAAATAAAGGCATAGAACGGCGATCCATATCGTTCATTTGGATACCCACCTTCTTTCTTAATAATCAAATTATAATATATGTAAGATAATTTGTCAACTAAATGTTAGGTTACCTAACACAATGTATATGTTTAATTATTTATTCTTTTCCCTACCCTGCTTTATCTAAACTAGTTTACGATAGATTTTAACGAATCCTTTAAGGCTATCTTAACATGTTCATAGGTCAGACCACCTTGAACAAATGCTGTATAAGGTTCCCGAATTGGGCCATCGGCTGTTAGCTCCAAACTTGCCCCTTGTATAAATGTTCCGGCCGCCATAATAACTTTACTGTCGTACCCCGGCATTTCACTAGGATATGGAGTTACAAATGAATTTACAGGTGAGTTTTGCTGTATCTTTTGACAAAAGTCAATCATTTGCTCTGCAGTGTGAAAGGTAACAGCTTGTATTAAATCTGTTCGTTCAGCTTTAAAATGTGGGTTAGTGGAAAAACCCGCGAGTTCAAGCAATCTAGAAGTAAAGATAGCTCCCTTCAAAGCTTCGCCGACTATATGTGGCGCAATAAAAATTCCCTGGAACATTTCCTGCAGCATGTTTAGTGTCGCACCGGTCTCTTTGCCAAGTCCTGGTGCTGTTAACCTATGCCCGCATTTTTCAACAAGATTTTTTGATCCTGCAATATAACCCCCAGTTCGAACAATACCGCCACCTGGATTTTTAATTAATGACCCGGCTATGATATCTGCACCGACATGAAGTGGTTCTATTTCTTCCACAAATTCTCCGTAGCAATTGTCAACAAATACAGTAATGGATTGATCAATGTCCTTCACGAACTTTACCATCTCTTTAATTTCCTTAATGGTGAATGAAGGTCTGTCTGCATAACCTTTTGAACGTTGTATTGCAACAACCTTAGTTTTTGTTGAGATGGAGTTTTTGACCTGATTAAAATCAACCTCCCCATTTGTCAATAAATCAATTTGTTTATAAGAAATTCGGTAGTTTCGTAATGAACCAGTATCAGTTTCCTCATTTCCTATAACACCCTCCAATGTGTCATAAGGCTTACCTGTAATATACATAAGCTCATCATCAGGCCGCAACAATGCAAATAAGGTTGTTGAAATGGCGTGGGTCCCAGAAACCAGCTGCGGTCTCACAAGGGCATCTTCCCCACCAAATATGTCAGCATATACCTTTTCAAGTACTTCTCTTCCATAATCGTCATAGCCATAGCCCGTAGTAGGATTAAAATGGCTATCACTAACTCGATTTTTCTTAAATGCGTCAAGTACACGTTTTTGATTTTTTTCTACGATTAAACCAACTTTTTTATGTTGCTCATTACAATCTAATTCTGCGTCTTTTGCTAATTGATCTATCATGAATCACTTATTGCTCCTTTAACATGTTTTGGATGGGATGATCCTGTTTGATGAACCCATTCACCAGATATTGATCTAGGTCTTCATTAAATTCTCTTTTTTTCATAATAGTTTCATGTGCAAGTCTATTTATCATTTTACCTTCATTTGGGTCAAGCATTGTTGAGTACCAATCCCACTCCGATTCCAGTAGTGATTCAATTTTTGTATATAACTTTGTAAGATCTTCTTTATCAAATGCACTTATTACAATGTATGGACGGTTGTTTGGAATAAATTCTGCGTCAATTTTGTCTTTCTTGTTATAAATCGTAAGCATTGGGATAGAGGTTGCGTTTAAATCCTGAAGCAATTTATTTACAGTTTCCTGGTGTTGTTCTTTATCAGGATGTGATCCATCAACCACATGCAGGATAAAGTCTGCTTCTGTCACTTCCTCCAATGTTGATCTGAACGCTGCAATAAGAGCTGTAGGAAGGTCTTGCAAAAATCCAACAGTATCAGTTAGCAACGCTTGAAATCCACAAGGAAGTTGAAAATGCCTGGTTAGCGGATCAAGTGTCGCAAATAATTGATCCTCTTCAAGTGATTGTTCTTTCGTAATTCTATTAAATAACGTTGATTTCCCTGCATTTGTATACCCAACAATTGCAAATTGAAATGCCTGATTTGTTTTTCTGCGTTTACGATATTGTTCACGTTGGCTAACCACTACCTTAAATCGACGTTGAATATCATAAATTCTCCGTCTTATATGGCGTTGATCAGTTTCCAGTTTTGTTTCTCCTGGTCCCCTTGTACCGATCCCTGCACCTAAACGGGACATTTGCGCACCTTGCCCGTGAAGCCTAGGGAGCAAGTATTCCAGTTGGGCAAGCTCTACCTGAAGTTTACCCTCCTTTGTTTTAGCACGCATTGCGAATATGTCGAGGATTAACTGACTTCGATCGATCAGGGGAACACCAAGTTCCTCAGATAAATTACGTGACTGACTAGCGGACAATTCATCGTTTGATATAACTAGATCAATTTCTAATTGTTCCACCTCAAGCTTAATCTCTTCAATCTTTCCTTCACCAATATAAGTTGCAGGATGAATTCTGTTTCTTTTTTGTGTAACTATCTTTTTAACCGTGCCGCCTGCAGTATTACAAAGTGAAGATAGCTCATTTAATGAGGATTCGAAATGCTCGTCCGTTTGATTTTGTTTTTTAACTGCTATTATCAATATTTGTTCTTGCATTTTTATCAGACCTCTTTCTAAAGATAAAACGATTAATTCCACTTAATTTCACAATATCCTATATATATCATAGCAAAGTGAAAACCTTATCACAATTTTGTATGATAAGGTTTTCTTAGCTTTCCTAATTACTTGCTGTCTTATCAAATACTAAATCTTGTTTCGTTAACGTTATCAATGTATCAGTAGAAATATTGTTCTGATTTAATAGACGCATCGCCTGTTTTCGAATGGATCTTTCGATAACATTCCGAACAAAGCGTGCATTAGAAAAATTTATAGGAGAATGGTGTTTTTCCATCGTGATCTGTTCTCTCAGCTTCCATTCAGCTTCAGTTGTTAATTGGTATTCCCGCTCCTGCAGCATTTTCTTTGCAATTTGTAAAAGCTGATCAACAGGATAATCCTGAAAGTCCAGAATAAAAGGGAATCTGGATTTTAATCCAGGGTTTAACAATAAAAATCTTTCCATTTCGTACGGGTAGCCTGCTAAAATCAACACAAAATCATCATGGTTATCTTCCATATGCTTCACTAACGTGTCAATTGCTTCCTTTCCAAAATCCTTTTCCCCACCCCGCGCAAGGGAGTATGCTTCGTCAATAAATAGTACACCACCCGCTGCTTTTTGAATAATGGCACGGGTCTTCTGAGCAGTTTGGCCAATGTATTCACCTACTAAATCAGCTCGTTCTGCTTCAATAAAATGCCCTTTTGAAAGTATATTCATATCATAATATGCAGCAGCCAGTTTCCTTGCAACTGTTGTCTTACCAGTACCTGGGTTCCCTTTAAACAACATATGCAGTACCTGATTAGAAGAATTCAGACCAATTTGTTTTCGCTTTTCATTAATTGTTATCATGGCATATATTTCTTTAATTGATTGTTTTAAATGATCCATTCCTACGAATGATGAGAATTCTTGATCAATACGGTAAAATGGGCTATTTTTTTTGTGAGCATGACGTTGATCTGGTTCCACTTTCACGCCGTCCTTTTCACATAAAACAATGTTAATTTGCCCATTTTTATTTTGCATCATTTGCGATTCCAAATCATCACCCCTTAGTCAATTTAGTATACGCACATATTGAAAAGGTTGTGACAAACGCCCATAGTAAAAACTAAAAAAAAACAAGAGGACGCTCAATTGTTGATTTGAACGTCCCCATGTTTTACTCTTTCTCTAACGTCACATTTTTAACTGGTGCAAAGGTTGAAATTGCATGCTTAAAAATAAGTTGTTGTTTGCCGTCAGATTCTATTAAAACAGTAAAATTATCAAAAGCTTTAACAACACCTCTTAATTGAAAACCATTTAATAAAAACACAGTAACTGATATGTGATCTTTTCTTAATTGGTTTAAATACTGCTCCTGAATATTCACAGATTGTGCCATCCCATTTCCTCCTCTTCTGTCTCCATAGTATTTATTTCTACTTTTATCCTAACATTCCTGCTAAATTAGCCAAAATTGTTTGAAATTTTTCATCAATTGTATTAGGAGTTACTGAATACCAGTTAACATCCATTTTATTTTTAAACCAAGTATATTGGCGTTTAGCAAATCTTCTTGAGTTTTGTTTTAAGGCATCAACTGCTTCCTTAAGTTCAATTTCACCCTGAAAATAGGGAATGAATTCTTTGTAACCTATGCCCCGCATTGATTGATGATTTTTTAGGCCATTTGAGTATAGCTGATATACTTCATCAAGTAATCCATCCTGCATCATTTGATCAATTCTATTGTTAATTCTACTATACAGCAATTTACGTTCCATCTCTAATCCTATAAAAATAGGATCATAAGGGGAATTTTTTTGTTCAACCTGATATTCTGACATTGTTTTACCTGTGGTCTCGTATATTTCAATTGCCCGAATTAATCTACGATGATTATTAGGATGAATCTTTGCAGCTTGATCAGGGTCAAACTGGCTTAGATGGTTATGTAAATACATGGAACCAAATTTGTCGAGATCCCTTTCAAGTTGGGCTGTGCGTACAGAATCCCTAGCTTCATTAGAAAAGTTATAGTTAAACAATGCTGATTGGATATATAACCCACTCCCACCAACAATGATTGGAATACAACCCTTTTCTGATATGGTTGCAATATAGCCTTTCACATTTCTTTGGAAATCGGCAACAGAAAAATCCTGGCTTGGTTCTTTGATATCAATCATGTAATGGGGAATTCCTTGTTTTTCTTCAGCAGTCACTTTAGCCGTTCCTATATCCAAGCCTTTGTAAACTTGCATAGAATCCCCACTAATAATCTCCCCATTAAACTGTTGTGCTATCTCAATGCTTAATTTGGTCTTTCCTACTGCTGTAGGACCAACAATTGCAATAACTTTCTGTTTCATAATTTCCTCCATTTACATAACTCGTTTAAACATCTTCTCTAATTCATAGGAAGAAAAATGAACAATGATTGGTCGCCCATGAGGACATGTAAAAGGGTCAGTCGTGTTTCGTAAATCTTCCAGAAGACGGAACATATCTTTTTCATTCAAATAATGATTCGCTTTAATGGAACCTTTACATGACATCATGATTGCTGCTTCTTCACGAATGGATTCAATGTTGACCTTCTCATTTGCCATTATTTGGTCCACCATTTCTCTAACCACTTCTTCCTCATATCCTACAGGAAACCACGTAGGATGCGATCGTATAATGTATGTTTGATTACCAAACTCCTCAAAGAACAATCCTACTTTCTGAAATTCTTCTACATATTGGTCAATAAAGATTGATTCTTGTTTTGAGAATTCGAATGTCATTGGCATCAATAATTCTTGTAAGGTATTTTCTGAATTTCCCAACTTATCTCTAAAAAACTCATACTTTACCCGCTCCTGAGCTGCATGCTGATCAATCATATATAATCCATTTTCATTCTGCGCCATTAGATAGGTACCATGCAGCTGACCAATTGGGTACATAATTGCTACGCGGTTTTGCGTTGATGTTGTCTGCGTGTCAATTTCGTCCGTAACTACTTTTTGAGCAGTAGACAATTTTTCTTCGTTAACTTGTAATTCCGGCTGCTTTTCGTTTTTCTGATATGCCTCAAACCCCTGTACCTGAGTTGTTTTTGGTTGAAAATGGGATTCTGGCTTCTCTTGTTTTGCTTCATTGAATTCTATCGACGGCTGAAATGACTGTCTCTTTTTAGGTTCTGTTTGTTCCATTTCAGGAATTAACGTTGTATGTCGAAAGGTTTGTCGAATCAATTCTTCAATTAGTTGAAATAATTCTCTTTCCTTACTAAATCGTACTTCTAGCTTAGTTGGATGTACATTTACATCCACTAAAATGGGATCCATTTCTATGGACAAGACAACAACAGGCATCCTGCCAATTGGGAGTAACGTATGGTAGCCTCTTATGATTGCTTGTGATAAAGGAATGCTTTTAATAAACCTGCCATTAATAATTGTTGAAATATAACCTCTGGACGCTCTGGTTATTTCCGGTTTTGCAATATAACCATTAATTTGAAAGTCTAATGTTCCCTTATTGACTGGTACCATTTTCTTGGCAATATTCATTCCATACACCTGTGAGATAACCTGAAGCAATTCGTTTGTTCCGGCAGTCTTAAATAATTCTTTCCCATTATGGGTCAATTCAAACCGGATAGCAGGATGTGATAATGCAAGTCGATTCATTAAATCCGTAATATGTCCAAGTTCTGTATGAATTGTTTTCATATATTTTAACCGTGCAGGTGTATTAAAAAATAGATCCTCCACAAGAATTTCTGTACCTTTACGGGCATCACTTTTAGATTGTTTTATTATTTTTCCACCTTCAAGTTCTATCCAGGTTCCAGAATTCACGCCCTCAGATGTCTTAATTTTTAATTTGCTAACGGCAGAAATACTCGCTAGTGCTTCTCCACGGAATCCGAGTGTTTTGATGTGAAACAAATCAGTTTCATTTTTAATTTTACTTGTTGCATGGGGCAGGAAGGATTTTAACGAATCAGATTCAGACATTCCATCACCATCATCAGTTACTTTTATTTTCTGTAAGCCTGCCTCTTCAATATCGATTTTAACCCATGTACTGTTTGCATCAATACTGTTTTCCACAAGTTCTTTTACAACAGATGATGGGCGTTCAACAACTTCTCCAGCAGCTATTTTATTTGCAAGCGCATCAGACATTTGGAATATTTTCATGAAAACATATCCTTTCTACTCCTATTTTCTAAGCTTCTTTTGCAAACGATTTAACTCATTCATCGCATCAAGTGGGGTCATGTCAAATAGATTTAATTTTTTAAGTTCCCCAATAATTGACTCTTCTGCTTTAGTAACTGACTTAACTTGACTAGCAGCTGCTTCCTCCGCAAAAAAAGATAACTGACTTGCACTATTCTCATGAACTAAATTTCCCTTTGGTTCTTTGTTTTCAAAGTCCTGCAACAATGTAGTCGCCCTGTCTATTAATATGCTAGGAAGGTTTGCCAGTTTTGCAACATGAATCCCATAGCTCTCATCAGCCGCTCCATCTTTTATTTGATGAAGAAAAACAACATTATCCTCATATTCCTCAGCCCGTACATGAATATTTTTTAAATTAGATAACGTTTGGTCAAGTGTTGTCAGTTCATGATAGTGTGTGGAGAATAGTGTCTTGGCTTGAATATGGTTGTGAATATACTCAACAATAGACTGGGCAAGCGCCATCCCGTCATAAGTGCTTGTGCCTCGACCTATTTCATCTAAAAGAATTAAACTATTACTGGTGGCATTTGAGATTGCGTGATTAGCCTCGAGCATTTCGACCATAAATGTACTTTGTCCAGAAACCAAATCATCAGCGGCACCAATTCGGGTGAAAATCTGATCAAATATAGTTAATTCAGCCCGCTCACAAGGGACGAAACATCCGATTTGCCCCATTAGTACCGTAAGAGCTAACTGACGCATATATGTACTTTTACCCGACATATTTGGACCTGTAATTAATAGGATGTTTGAATGTTGATCCATAAACACATCATTTGGGACAAATTCTCCACTCTTCATTACTTTTTCAACCACTGGGTGTCTCCCATTTTTGATTTGTAGATTGTTTTCGACGAATTCTGGCCGTTTGTAATTATTGCTCTCACTTACAGTGGCGAATGACTGTAATACATCAATTTTACTAATAACTTCCGCAAGCTTTTGCAGTTCCGGGATGTATGCTTTTAGTTGATTGCGAATCGCCAGAAACAATTCATATTCTAATTCAACACTTTTTTCTTCCGCTTCTAATATTAGTTGCTCTTTCTCCTTTAATTCGGGAGTTACATATCTTTCTGCATTGGTTAAAGTTTGCTTTCGTTCGTATCTTCCCTCTGGTAAAAGATGAAGGTTTGCCTTAGTGACTTCTATATAGTAGCCGAAAACTCGATTATAGCCGACTTTCAGCGACTTGATTTTCGTTTCTACTTTTTCTTTTTTCTCAAGCTCTTTGATCCACTGTTTCCCATTTTTTGATGCATCACGATACTTATCTAATGTTTCATTATAACCATCCCTGATCAGAGAACCATCCTTAACAGAAATTGGAGGGTTATCAACCAGACTTGATTCAAGTAGGCCTACTAATTGATTTGGTGATTCGATTGATTGTGTTATTTTATCTATTTGATTAGAATCAAACTGTTTTAACACAGTAATTAACTCTGGAATTTTGGATAATGACTGCTTTAATTGAATTAAATCACGACCATTTACATTTCCAAAAGCGATACGTCCTGCTAATCGTTCAAGATCGTAAACAGATTTTAATCCCTCTCTCAGGGAATCTCTTTCCATAAACCCATTATAAAAAGTCTCTACAACATCTAATCTTTCTTCTATTTGGTTCTGCCTTAACAGAGGACGCTCAATCCACTTTTTCAATAATCTTGAACCCATTGAAGTAACCGTATGGTCCAAAACCCACAGCAAGCTGCCATGCTTTCCTTTTTTTATAATTGTCTCAGTTAGCTCCAAATTGCGCTTTGAATACATATCCAGTTTTAAAAATTGTTTTAATTCAATAATTTGAGCTGGCTGTAAATGATCAAGGGAGCGTTTTTGTGTATGCTGGACATAATTTAACAATCTACTAAACGCCTGAACCAAACGCTCGTCATTTAAGTGATCGAATAAAACTCTGTATTCCCCACTAAACGAAACCTCATCCTGATAGGACAAGGTAACACTTAGTTTATCTTTCAGCTGTTGTTTGTGATCATCAGGCAACGTAGATGATACTACTATTTCTTTAATTGGCTGATTATAAAGTTCATGTATAACAGCGTCCCACCCATCAGTAACAAGCGCAATGGAACTCTCACCTGTAGATAAATCGTTGTACACTATTGCATATGTGCCATCCTCAAAATAGGAAAGACTAGTAATATAATTATTTTCTTTTTCATTTAACATATTCGATTCCATAACAGTTCCAGGAGTGATTAGCTGAACAACCTCACGTTTCACCACACCCTTTGCGTGCTTTGGATCCTCTACCTGCTCACAAATAGCTACTTTATAGCCCTTTTCCACTAAATTTTTAATGTAATTTGCAGCAGCATGATAAGGAACACCACACATTGGTATTGGGTTTGCTTTTGCTGCATCACGTTTAGTTAAAGTAATTTCAAGTTCTCTGGCCGCGACCACAGCATCATCAAAAAACATTTCATAAAAATCGCCAAGGCGAAAAAATAAAAATGCATCCCTGTAGTCTTCCTTAATTCGTAAGTATTGCTCCATCATCGGTGTTTGTTTCGACACGCATATTCCCCCAAAAAACAACAATATATTCTGACCCAATTATAGCATAAATTTAAAAGTGGAGCAGGCTTGAACTGCGACGACATGCATAAGCAAGTGACCGCAAAGCACATGGGCTTGGTGCTTGGAGTGTCAATTGCTTATGACACGAGTCGCAAGCCATGCGCAACTAGATAAAACGAAAAGCGTAGGCGACTGTTTAGTGGTGACACGCATAAGCAAGGAACCGTAGAGGGAGTTATGTATGGTATTGTGATGTATTTATTCAAAAAAAAGTTACGAGAGAGAACTTCCCTCGTAACAGTTTTAATCGTCGTTATCTTTTTCGTCTAGAAAATCTGGGTCAATTTCCTCAAGCTCATCATCACTTACATCGAGCTCCCAGTCTTCGTCGTCATCGTTATCAAATCCCGATGGATCTACCTTAACGTAAACTTTGGTATCACCAATAATCTGAACCAAAAATTCTCTTTCGATTTCAACTACAACTTTGTTCGCTTGGTTTGTAATTTTACACTCCAGACAATTAGGTTGCTGAAGTACTTTTGCAACTACATCATAATCATCACTTATACAGTTGTTGTCTTTCACGGCTAGTTTGATATTGTCACAGTAGGTAATTCTTTCTGTAACCACCTCTGTTTTGGTATTATCATTGTATGAATACCATATATTGATATCATAACTACCATTTACTTCAACGGTGTTCTTTGATTTCTTTTTGGCGTGATATAAATGATTAATTACCCAGCACCCTAAAATGCTAGATGGTTTATGGGATGGTGATATCGAATGTGTTGCTTCTACAAACCTGCGACCCTTTCCACATACGGCTTTCGTAATGATTTCTCTATATTCTTGATCAAGAAATGTCATAATTCCGTTTACCTCCTCTTTTTTCATAGCCATTTTATGCAAGACAAATACCTAAAGTGCATACCAAAACTATAAAATCAAAAGCGGATCAAAATTATAACCTTATATAGCCTATCTTAACTGGGTTAAAGCTGACTATAAAAAATTTAAAAAAATCTTAGCTTTCACCTCAAATTAACGGTAAAAACTAAGATTTCCACATTTTAAATTGGATTTTTTCGTAAGTTTTGCTGCCCTTTAAATCTTCGCGGTGGATAAAAACTGCGACGTAACCGCTGTACTGATTTCCGCTACGAGCAGTCGCTTTCCGTAGCGGTAAATAACATGTATAGATTTTATGTCAACAACAAACTTTGCAGGCAAACAGCGCTTAAATTACTAACTGCACGATGACCCCTTTTTCGATTTTGATCCAGTTTCACCTGCTAATAAATCGCCACCAGTGGAACGAATCACATCGTTTGTGACCTCACGGGCGATTGTTCCAGATACAAGCTGAAGAACATCATTAACAACGATTTGTGTTTCTTTAAATTCTTGTACAATTGGAATATCATCTATTTCTGCTTGGTAACGATCGATTTCTTCTTCCACTCTCTTTAATGCTTCCTTTTTTTCATAAGCTTGTAAATTAACTGCTTGTTTCTGAAGTGCTTTGATTTTTGTTATAAGCTTCTGCACCTTTTGACTCTCATTAATTTTTGCTTCTACTTCTTTAAAACGATCAATTTCATCTGTGTTTGCAAGCATTTGTGCGAGTTTTTTCGCTTCATCTAAAATTTGTGTACGTGTATATTCTGCCATCTTAATTCACCCCAACTGTATTTTCTACCATAATACCATTTAATGACCACGTTTTCGCTTCAGTTATTTTAACTTCTACAATTTTACCAATAGAAGATTCTGGCCCCTTAAAGTTCACAAGCTTGTTCTTTTCTGTGTATCCAGCTAAAACATCTGGATTCCTTTTACTTTCACCTTCTACAAGAACGTTAACAACTGTATTTTCTAACCGTTTCATTGACTCGGCTGATTGTTTGTTGACCAAATCATTTAGTCGGTATAAACGTTGCTTCTTAACATCCATTGGAACATTATCTTCCTTCTTAGCAGCGGGAGTACCATCACGAGGTGAATAAATATACGTATAGGCAGCCTCAAATCCAACTTCTTCCATTAATGTCATTGTTTCCTCAAATTGCTCCTCTGTTTCGTTTGGGAAACCTACAATGATATCAGTAGTCATTGTTGCATTTGGCATTGCCTTGCGAATTTTTGCTACTAGTTCTAAATATTGTTCTCGGGTGTATTTGCGGTTCATTAGTTTTAACACTTCACTGCTTCCTGATTGAACAGGTAAATGAATATGGTCAAGAAGATTGCCTCCTTGAGCTAAAACTTCGATTAAATGATCATCAAAATCTCTTGGGTGTGAAGTGGTAAACCTCACTCTAGGAATATCAACTTTATGAATATCATCCATTAACTCACCAAGACCGTACGTAATACCTTCTAAGTCTTTTCCATAAGCATTAACATTTTGACCTAGTAACGTAATCTCCTGATACCCCTGTGCGGCCAAATGACGTACCTCTTGGATGATATCTTCTGGCCTGCGACTTCGTTCTTTACCCCTGGTCATTGGCACAATGCAATAGGTGCAAAATTTATCACAGCCATACATGATGTTTACCCAGGCTTTAATTTTACCTTTACGTACCTTAGGAAGGTTTTCAATAATATCGCCTTCCTTAGACCACACTTCAACCACCTTGGCTTTACCAAAAAGGGATTCTTTAATCAAGTGTGGTAAACGATGGATATTATGTGTTCCAAAGATAAGATCTATTTGTGGATGCTTTTTCAATATACGATTTACAACTGATTCTTCTTGAGACATGCAACCACATACACCTAAAATCAGATCTGGTTTTTCAAGTTTTAATGGTTTTAAATGGCCGATTTCACCAAACACCTTATTTTCAGCATTTTCACGTATAGCACATGTGTTTAATAGAATTATATCAGCATCTTCTGTAGTGTTGGTTGATTCATAACCCAACTCTGTTAAGATACCAGCCATAACCTCTGTATCATGTTCATTCATTTGACAACCATACGTACGGATTAAAAATTTCTTTCCTACTCCAATATTATTTATATCCTCTGGTATACCAAAGTCATAATGAACATTTACCTTGTCACGGCCTCTTTTTCTAGCCTTATTAAGGTTTGGAGGTTCGTATGTAGTCTCAAAGTATTTCGCGAAATCTTCACTTGTTTTATCCTGCAAGGGTTTGTCCTGACCGGATTTTCTGTCCGCGGCATCTCCCTGGTTAATTTGGTTCATTTCTTTTCGCTGTTGTTCGTTCATGTACATATAGCTCCTTCCTCTATTTAAAAAACACAAATCTGTATAGAATTTCATTATTACAGTATAATGCCTACAAGGAAATTTAACAATAGATTGAACAAGTACAACAGCTTAAATGAATGTCATTGTCAAAAAATAG
>NZ_JBMERP010000080.1:0-16355 GCF_049310925.1 Virgibacillus sp. DJP39
CTAACAAAACAATTACCAAAATTAATACTATTGGTATAAAAAATATTTCCTTACGCACGTTTTCTTCCCCCTGCTTCTCTAGAGGCTATCCAAAAAGCTAACAGTTAAAATTGTACTGTCGAAGTCCTTATCTAAATGATTGTAACTTTTGGAAACACACCTAGTACTATTTACCCTATTATGTATAATACTACTAATTTATAAATTATCAAAACAAATTTTTTCCAATTCACAATCAAACTATTTTTTTTCACTCCAGAAAAAGCTTATTATTGAGATGATAAAATAAAAGCTTGGAGGGGACTAACCATGGAATTAACCGTATATCTCGCTGGCCAAATTCACGACGACTGGCGCGATGAAGTTAAAAACAAGGCTAAAGAAAAAAAGCTCCAATTAACGTTTGTGGGGCCTCAAACAAACCATGAAAGATCTGATAATGTCGGAGAGGACATTTTGGGAGAACAACCAGGAAGTGTATATAAAGATGACTCGGCTTCTAGTATTAATAACCTTAGAACAGAGGTCTTATTACAAAAATCAGATGTCGTAATAGCTTTGTTCGGTGAAAAATATAAGCAATGGAATACTGCAATGGATGCAAGTGCAGCTCTAACGTTAAATAAACCTACTATTATCATTAGACCAGATTCTCTCATTCATCCATTAAAAGAATTGTCAAACAAAGCAAATGTCACAGTTGAAACAGTCGATCAAGCAATAGAAGTATTAGCATATTTATACGAGTAGACAAAAAGCAGCGATAATCATTCGCTGCTTTTTAAATTATTGTCGTACCAATATTCCCATTGTCCACGTAACAACATAACTACGTGCAGAAACATATTTTTTCTCGATACCAAATTGTTAGTGAAGATGCCTATTGCGCCTTCATTGTGTCGTACACCTTGTTTTTTTGCAAAGGTATCCATAATATCCCCAAGCTCTATTCCATCCTTTAATGGATCACTAATTTGTTTAGGTAATAGAATCCGAGCACCACTTGCCGTATGCACTTGCTTTTTTAAGTCAATCATTGCTCCCCAGTTACATAAGAACAGCTGACCATCTAGTTCCATCACTCCACCTTCTAGCCCAATTCCCATTGTATCCTGGTTTTGAGAGATGCAATCTTTCGCCCGGTTAATTGCACCCAATCTTGTTTCTTCATCTGAGAAAGGTTGTGGAGAAACAGAAGATTGAGCTGGAAAACTCAAAATTTGGTCCGACGGAAACACTTCTTTAACCGCTTCAATTTTTGTTTTATTCAAGGATCCAATTGTTATTTTCATTAGTACTCAACTCAATTCTTTTAGAAAAATCGGCATTTTATATTTTCTTAACTTCTAAAAATTGCCACATCATTATTATGAAGTGGCAATTAGTCATATTTGTTAGCTGTTTTTTCGTATTTGATCCACTGCATTTTGGTCAGTAGTTTTAACTAATTTCACAAGCAATTCTTTCGCAGCAGCATAATCATCCACATGAATCATTGATGCAGAAGTGTGAATGTAACGAGAACAGATACCTATTACTGCCGAAGGAACACCTTCATTGGTAGTGTGAACACGTCCTGCATCGGTACCACCCTGTGAAATAAAGTATTGGTATGGAATGTTATTTGATTCAGCTGTATCTAAAATGAACTCTTTAATTCCACGATGTGTAACCATGGTACGGTCAAAAATACGTAATAACGCTCCCTTACCAAGTTGACCGAACTCATTTTTGTCTCCTGACATATCGTTAGCAGGTGATGCATCCAATGCATAAAAGATATCTGGTTCAATCATATTCGCTGCAACCTGTGCACCGCGTAAGCCGACCTCTTCCTGGACAGTTGCTCCAGCGTACAATTGATTAGGTAATGTTTCCCCTTGCAGCTCTTTTAAAAGCTCAACAGACAAACCACAACCGTAGCGGTTATCCCAAGCTTTCGCCAGGATTTTTTTATCATTAGCCATTGGTGTAAAAGGACAAATTGGTACAACAGAGTGACCAGGTTTAACACCGATCTTCTGTGCGTCTTCTCGGTCGTCGGCACCAATATCAATTAGCATATTTTTAATTTCCATTGGTTTCTTACGTTGTTCTGGTGTTAAATTATGAGGCGGAATCGACCCAATTACACCTATTACTGGTCCATTGTCGGTCATTATTTGAACACGTTGCGCCAGCATAACCTGGTTCCACCAGCCCCCTAGCGGTTGAAACCTTAGCATGCCATTATCCGTGATTTGAGTTATCATAAAACCGACTTCATCCATATGACCTGCAACCATTACTTTGGGTCCATTGCCTTTTTTAACTCCGAATACTCCACCAAGGTTGTCCTGAATGATTTCATCAGAATATTTTTCCAGTTCACCTTTTATAAACTTGCGAACTAAGTGTTCATTCCCAGGTGCGCCTTGCAGTTCAGTAAGCGTTTTAAAAAGATCCAATGTATCTTGATTCATATATTATCCTCCATTCGATATACTATGTACTAATTCACAGTATAACGGAAATCATCGTTGTGTTTCCACCATACAACACTCATATTGTAATATTTTGTATTTAAGTGTGTTTGCGTTATACTAAATTAAAGATGATTACAATTTTTGTTAAACAAAAGAATGTATGAGGTGATTATAAAATGAGTGTTAGAAAAGCAGCATTAGCAGCTGGTTTAGGTGTAGCAGTTGGCTATATAGCAAAACAACAAATTGATCAGAATCAGAAAGTCACACCTGAAAAAGCATTAAAACAAGCAAAGGAAACGTTTAAAAAGCAGGGTCCCATTAGTGGATCATGGATTTATATGAAGCCTGAAGAAGTTGAAAAAAATGGTCTGATTTACAATGCATATCGCGGCGGTGTTACGCGAAGTGTTGATGGCGAAAATAAACAATATGAGTTTTATGTTGATGTTGAAACAGGAGCTGTAATAGGTTCTGTGCAAACTGCGTAATATGAACAAAAGCCCAAGCGCCCTGGGTAGAGACGTACGGACTGGACTGAGCCGTAGGAGATAAAGGAATCCGATGTTAGGCGAGGGAAGTCTCGCTAGTCTCTGGGCGTTGGAGCGGACGTGGCTGTTACTATAAGCAAGCTTAACAAAGCCAAACTTCTATCCTTTCTAATCTTATTAATTAGTGCGAGTCAAATCTGACTTGCACTTTTTTCATTCCATCTCTAACAGTTTATATAAACTCTCCAGCACCTGTTTCTCGCCTTGCTCGAAATATCCAGTAAATGGACACCCATATGTTTGAACTCGTTCAACTACATTTTTAATCGTAAACAAATCCGGTGATAATTCATCATTAACCTCTTCCCAGAATAATGGCGCTGCAACTGTAGCGTTAGGTGTTTTCCTTGGTGAGTAAGCCGTAACAATAGTTTTGTCCTTTCCGTGCTGAACATAATCCAAATACAACCGTTCATTCCTGTTTTTCTTTAAACGTTCTGTTGTATACATAGTCGGGTATTCCTTTTCAATAGTCAATGCTATAGCCTGCGTTATTACGCCTGTTTCATCATAGGATAAACTATCCTTAGGAATTGGGATGTGTACCTGTAGTCCTTTATTTCCAGAAGTTTTAACAAAAGAAACAAGGTTCAACTCATCGAGTATTTGTTTAAGTAATTTTGCTGCACTAGTAGCAAGTGAAAAACGCTCTCGATCTGGTGGGTCTAAATCAAACACAATTTCAGTTGGATTAGGATTTTCCACAGTTTGGAAAGGTGTATGATACTCAATTGCACCATGGTTTGCAAACCACATTAATGATTTTAGCTCATCACAAATAAAAAAATATTCATCGCCTGTTGGAATTTTAGTAATAAAGGATGGAGCATAGTCAGGGAGATGTTTTTGATAAAATGACTGCTCTGTCACTCCATCAGGGCATCGAATAACAGTTAGTATCCGATCTTTTAAAAAAGGAAGCATATATGGTGATATCTCACGTAAATAAACGAGCATATCGCCCTTCGTTACATTTTTCTTTGGCCAAAAAATTTTATTGGTCTTACTAGGTTCTACGTCTGCCGGCATCATTGCCATATCAACTGCAAATTTATCAATCGTACATTCTTCTGCTGCCGTGTTCACCAGTATCCGATTAATAGATGGTTCACGTACTTCCCCTTTTATCAGGTCCAGAGTGTTAATCTCAGCACAAATTGCAGGGGGAAGCTTATACCCAACACCACTTTTCTCACCCTTTGTAGTGAACAATTTTTTTACCGTCTGAAGCTCACTGCTATTTACTCCATGCTTGCATTTTCCAATTTCAATCAGTTGGTCATTATCATAAATGTTGACAGTAAAATAGTCATTTTTTGTATCAAAAAACGTAAGAATTCCAGATAATCTGCGCCAATTTTTTATCTTATACCAGTCACCATGTTGTTTACCTGCGTTATAGAGACTATTGACTCGTTTCACTATAATTCCTTCACCCTTATAATCAAAAACCTGCTTCCAAAGGTAATCTGAATCCTCATATGAAGGTATAAAACAAAAAAGATTTAGTCTTGTTAAACTTTCCTCGAATTCTCCCAGTTTAAATAATTTTTTTAACTGTTTTTTTCGTTCTTTATATGACTTTTTCGTTAATGAACTACCTTGTTGCTGCAGAAGGTCAAATGCTAAAAACGATGCTGGTCTATCAATGGCTGCCTGATTTATCGTCTCTTGTTTATTTAATCGTCCTCGCTTTTGGATTGCCATAAAATTTGCCTGAAACGCATTGTTTAAGATAACTAATTCACCATCAATCTGTAATGGTAATAATTTTTTAATACTTTCTTGATTATTAATACAAAAATCAACTACTTCCGGAAATTTAGCTGTTAAATCAACATCGTTTCTACTCACCAACCGTACACGATCCGTTTGCCAATGAAGCACACAACGAAACCCATCATACTTCACTTCATAAGCCCACTCGTCACCAGTTTGAACATGTGTATTGGCAATAGGATGCATCAATTTCATCTTTATTTCCCCCTTTATTATTAAAATGGCTCAATTTGTGAAAAATAAACAGGGATAAGATTAAGCAATGGCGACAAAATAAAAATATCTGAAGGAGGGGCAAATTTATGCACACGATGTGGAAGGGAACAATTAGTTTTGGACTTGTAAATATTCCTGTTAAAATGCACGCCGCAACTGAAAATAAAGATATCAAGCTAAGACAGCTGCACAAAGAATGTCAGTCTCCTATTAAATATGAACGTACATGTCCCAATTGTGACCGGGAAGTTAAAAATGATGAGATTGTAAAAGCTTATGAATACGCAAAAGATAAATTCGTTGTCCTCGATGATGAAGACCTGGAGGCTTTAAAAAAAGAACAGGCTGACAAAGCTGTGGAAATAGTGGATTTTGTTAAACTAGAGGAGATTGACCCCATTTATTTTGAAAAAAGTTATTATTTATCTCCAAATGAAGGTGGAAGTAAGGCATATGGACTGCTGCATTCTGCTTTAAAAGACACTGGTAAAATAGGTATCGCAAAAATGATGATTAGATCTAAGGAACAACTTGCGATTATACGCATTTATGAAAATGCGCTAATTGTCGAGACCATCCATTTTCCGGATGAGGTGCGACAAGTAAAAGATGTTCCCAATATTCCTGAAGAATTTGATACTTTACAAAAAGAGTTGGAAACAGCAAAAATGCTAATAGAACAACTCACCACTAAATTTGATCCTGAAAAGTATAATGACGATTATAGGACCGCTCTTTTAGAACTAATTGAAGCGAAGAAAAATAACGAAGAAGTAGTAATAGGTGAAACCAAGCCGAAACCAGATAACGTGACAAACCTCATGGATGCACTCCAAGCTTCTCTTGAAAAAACAAAGAAAAACAAACCAAAACCAAAAGCCGCTAAGCCAAAAGCTGCAACAACAAAGAAAAAAGTAGCAAAATAATATAGTTTGATTCCCAGAACGCGGAGGTTGATATTTTCGTGTGATGGTTGATTCTCCGGCCACGACGGTCGATATTTTGGTTGATTCATCCAGCTTAGCCTATTTAAAAAGCTATCCACGAAGGATAGCTTTTTTAACTTTTATTTATAGTCATAACGCTCACGCTCGACCTCGTCAATTTTCTTACCTTCTCCATCAAATTTTATTGCTCGGTAATAGGCATCGTGATAAAACGTATACCAGGCCTGTTTCGAGTAACCTTCGTTCATCCACTTCTCTTTTTGATGAACAGAGGTTACAGGATAGTCGTCATAGGCCAGAGCCCACAACTTATTTTGGTGTCCATGTGTTGGCATAATGTCTGCCATATGAATAAAAGAATCAATTCCGTCTTCAAAGACGATAATACTGTGTCCATCACTATGACCGCCAGTGTGAACCATTTTTAATCCTTCAGCGATTTGAATTTCTTTTTCAAAAGTGGTTACTAATCCTTCAATTGGCTTCCAGTTTTCTTCCCAGTATGTATTAATTGATCTGATATTCGGATTTCGCATTTCATTCCACTCTACATTAGAAGTGTATATACCAGCGTTTTCAAATACAGGTTTGAAACCATCCGCTGACGGTTTTGTTAATCCACAGGCATGATCAAAATGAAGATGCGTCATTAGCACTGTATCAATATCATTTGTCGTTAGTCCTAGATCCTCCAACGATTTGTCAATTAGTGATTCCTCAAGAACGCCAAAATTACGCATCTGCTTCTCTGACAACTTCCCGTTTCCCATCCCGGAATCAATTAAATAATTTTTACCTTCTAATTGCAATAGTATCGGGTCAGTTCGCAGTTCAATTTGGTTTTTGTCATCATGTGGATACTTCTTACTCCATAATGCTTTCGGTACTACACCAAACATGGCTCCACCATCCAGAAAATTAACACCACCACTTAACCAAGTTAGTTTTGCTTTACCTATTTGTATTGTTTCCATTTTCTCTGCCTCCCTTTATACATTAAGTGTAGCGAATTAATAGATTGCCTGCAAACGCTATCAACTAAAATAGTACTAGCTACCAAAATTAGATAGTTAGTACTATTTAAAGCAATCACAGGCAAGTCACTCCAGAATTCCTAATCTTTTCAATGTGTAAGGTTAATTTTTACATGGCACCGATAAATGGGTTGTCCTTTGCTGGAAAACTTCTCTTCATACTCTGTTTTAACATTAGTAGGATCGTCTAGCTGGTGAAGGTCCAGACTCACTTCTTCTAATTGTAATCCATGCTTGGAAAAACTGACCAGTGAATACTCAAACAATAATCGATTATCTGTTTTCATTACCAAATTACTGTTTTCTGGAAGCAGTTTTTCGTATTTGGTTAAGAAAGTATGATAGCTCAATCTTCTTTTCTCATGACGACTTTTTGGCCATGGATCTGAGAAATTTAAATAGATAGTTGATATTTCGTTTTCTGCAAATAATTCTTCAAGCTCATTAGCATTTACGTTGATTAGAACTAGATTCTTTAGCTCAGATTCTTTTATCTTGATTGCTGCGTCTACTATTATACTTTTTGCCATTTCAATACCAATAAAATTTATAGATGGGTACTGTTCAGCCATTCCTACTATGAATTGGCCTTTACCAGTACCAATCTCAAGATGGATTGGATTATCATTTCCGAATAATTCCTGCCATTTACCTTTATTTTCCTTTGGATTGGCAATTACAAGCTCACGATGTTCCTGTAAAAAATCATCTGCCCAAGGTTTATTTCTTTGTCGCATGGTTCAATATCCTCCACTCACTATTTGTTTAATATTCACCTGAACACTAACCATAGTGTTCGTTTTTCATACTAAATTTATCAATAAAATTATAAAAATGCCATTTTATGTTAAGTATAGATTGTACGAACTCGAACAGTCTATAGGATGAGGTGAAATGAAAAAATGTTAACGGTTAACGATCAATTAATGGTACTGCACGATATTTTAACGGAACAGTCCGAAGATTGTTGTGCAGATGTTAATGAGTACAAACAAATAAAACGTATTATTCAAACACTAATGGCTAAAGATAGCATTTCTGATGAACAACTTTTAGCTTTACTCCCACAAATTTATAATTATGGAATTCAAGGTGAACAAGCTCAAAACTTGGAAGAACATATAACAACAAATAAAACTAACATTGATACATGGACTGACTATATCAATACAACAAATTTACAGTAATTGCTGTAATTGAGTATTTAAATCCTTAATATCTTTTAGTCGGTCATTTCTTTTCTGATATTCATGGCGATGAGAATGCCAAATTAAATTGTTCAATGCATCAAATAACAGGTACCAATACATTCTTTTAATTAAATTTCTGTCTTTTGTTAATCCATAATGGCGTAACCACTCATCCCAATCTTCTATTGGGATGTACCATTTTAATATAAAGCCTACATCAACAATCGGGTCCGCAATCATTGCACTATCCCAATCAACTAAATATAAGTGGCTTCTATCCGTGAGTATGAGGTTGTTATGGTTTAAATCTCCATGACAAACAACATGTTTTTGTTTTTCAGTTAAAGGTAACAACTCTTCTAAGAATTCCATTGACAAGGAAATCTCTTCGTCTAATTCATCTAGTTTTAAATATATAACCTGCTGTTCTAGGTCCCCCATACTTTCATGTGGTGCAAATGGTTTTTTTCCTAAACGCATCATCATATGCAGCAATTCAGAGGAATTATGAATCTTTTGTAATAAAGAAGCAACCTGAAAGTGTTGCATTTCAATTGATTTCAATTCACGGCCATCCAGCCACTCTTGTGCAGTTATTACATCACCATTTTCAAGACGTTTTGTCCAAATTAATTTAGGAACAATTCCCTCTGCTGATAACACAGCTAAAAAAGGAGAAGAATTACGCTTCAAAAAAAGCTTACGATCGTTATTTTGTGCGATGTATGCCTCACCAGTAAGGCCCCCGGCTGATTTTATATCCCATTCTTTTCCTAAAACCGCTTTAAGCCAATTCACATTTATTCCTCAAATCTAATAAATTTAGTCCAATCATGTATTTTAAAGCTAAACATAAAAAAAAACAACTATTAATTAATTTTGGCTATCATCCAAGTACAGACAGTTGATCAGATCGTTTACTTATTTTACAACTCGAGCAAACACCTGTTTGTCCGTCTACTTGATAATAAACGGGTGAATCAGTAGAAATTTTCATTTCATCTACTTGCATCAATTCTACTTCTTTAAAGTGAATATGTTTTCCAGTGAATACAGTAAGAAATAAGAGAAGTACCTTTATTTTTGAGATCGAATGAAGTATTAAAATGGAAACCGTGTCAGGTTGAATAGCCGCGTCTGGAATGATTTTCATTCCTCCACCATAGTATGGCTGATTTGCAACTGTAACCATCCAGCAATCTCGGATAGTTCTTTTTTTATCATGAATAGTAAGATCTACTTCCATTGGCTTAAAACGAAATAGTATTTGAATAATAGCAATTGCATAGCTTAGGGATGCTAATCTTATTATACTGAACAATTTTTTGTAAGAGGATCTATTTGCTGTGTGTGTTATAAAGGCGTCAAAACCAAATCCGATACTGTTGACAAACTGCCGTGAAACATTGTTTATCTGATAATCCCCCACCCAATAGGGAAAGCTTTCAGGTTTGCTTACCAGCTTTTTCAATATACCTAATGGCTTCCCCCTAATACCACATCCCCTTGCAAAATCATTTCCTGATCCACCCGGAATAAATGCTATTGGAATACGACGGTTACCTAAACCATTTACTACCTCGTGTACCGTCCCATCTCCACCAATTATAATGATACAGGAGATATCGGGATACTTCCCTGGCAATGTCCTCACAAATTCTTCTGTGTGCCCTGGATATTCCGAAAAGAAATTAGTTTTAGAAATCTGTTGGTACAGTTTACTTTTTTTAATTCTCGAAAATACTCTTGCTGCCCTTCCATTCCCCGCCTTAGGATTAACTATAAATATATACATATTGCTATCCTCACCATCATGGGTTATTATCCATTGTAAATGACTGTTCTTCTTCCCACTCCGGTCGTTTCATAGATGTAGTTTGACAGTGCTTTAATAATGTTTCCAGCGCTTTTAGTTGTCTATTTTTTAGTGGTGAAACCAACTTTCTCTTCTCAGCAAACCAATTTTCATATTCCCGTTTACCAATAAATTTTGTGTTATATGGTTCGGTATGAAATACGATTTCATTATTTCTGGATAACACCAATTTTTTTATCGGAAAATCAATTCCCTCTGTTGCAAGCACACGTTTAACGATTTGCTCCGTGCGTTTTAGAGCAATTAATGGACTAAGAACTTTCTCCTGTTTTTCATTTACTTCTGTTATCCATGTTCTTTCATCGCCAGCAAGTATCTTTGCAGTAGGCTGCTTGTCAACCACAGAAATAATGTCTATCCCAATAGGGCTTATTAGAATAATTTCACCATCGATGGGTACGTTTTTTAAAGAAAATACAGGATAATAAAGGACCAGATAAGTGTCAGGAAAACGCTGTAAAAAATACTTTAATTTATTATCATTTTTAATATTCTTGTCTATAAACGATACATCAGCCAAAGTAGATGAAGCCCATTTTAATTGAAAAGGAAATAGTTTATCTAAGAAATATTTTTTTAGTTCATCCTCCGTTTTTGGTAGACCTTCGTCTTTTTCTTCGACGAATTCCTGGACGGATTCTCTTTTAATAAAGGATTTCCATTTTTCAAAAGCAGACAATGTTTGATTTGTCTCAATTTGTTGTGGCTCTTCTTCAGGATTGCTCCATAAATGATGTAGTTTTTGCCAATTCTCCTGCTTTAATCGAATGTATTGACCAGGATAACGGTAAGCATTCCACTCATACCTCGAAACATAATCTTGCACTTTTACAAGCTGTGCGATTTCAACCACCTCCAATTAATGGGAAAGATTTGACTACTTCATATTTTGGATTTCTACTAGGGTGAACTTGATAGAGACGTATGTGATCCACAGTGAATTCGTGGGTTTCATTTAAGTAGTTGCTCAGTATTTTTTTGACGGGAAGACTCAGGGAATGATCGTTCCATTTTTTTGCTATAGTTATGTGTGCCCTAAACTCACGTGCTTCTTTGTCAAAACCGCAAACCTCAGCAATATTTTCCACCTTCCCAACTAGTTGAGCAAGTAATTTAGTCTTTTCAACATTTGCATATAATACACGTGGGGAAGATGGCTTTCCAAAAGTTTTTATACCCTTTAGCTCAAGAGATAACATCGGTAATTCTTCCACTCTATGCAACTCTTTTATTAGATTTTTTAAACCATCGTCTGATACCGAACCAAGAAATTTCAGGGTAATATGTAGGTCATCTTTGTGTGTCCATTGCTTATAAGTTAGACTTTCTTTTAAATCAGATTGCCAGTCAGATACTGTTTCTTTAATAGTTTGTGGAACTGGTAATGCAATAAAATAGTGAGGATTACCCGTCATATATCTTTACCTCTTTCCTAAGATTTAAGATATTAAACCTTCTGAAATAAATGTGTTATTTATTATTTTTCCATAATTTTAACTATTTCGCTTTAAAAATAACACATTTCGTAATAAACTATAGATAACCCCTTAGATTACTTACCACCACGTTTTTTAATGCATTCATTAAGGAGTGGTTTTTTGGATTATCAAACATCGCGTATGTTAACAAGAGTAAAAGCTGTTTACCTCTACATTAAAGAGTACGGTATGGTTTCTACACCTGAGTTAGCAGAAGAATTTGATACGACTAACCGTACAATACAACGTGATTTACACGTGTTGATGTACAATGGTCTAGTCAGTAGTCCAACAAGAGGTAAATGGAAAATCACAGATAAAAAAGTAACTATTTCATAAAAAGATAAGGTACACGCTGCTGGCGATTTTATTCGTCAGCTTATTTTTTGCATTTACTTACGTACCATCAAATCTAGTTCAGAATCTGTCATTTCCCGGTAATGACCTAATTCAAGAGTTGGATCAAGCATTAATTGCCCAATCCTAACTCTCTTAAGATAGGTTACTCTTTTCCCTACAGCAGCAAACATCCTTTTCACTTGATGATATTTCCCTTCTGAAATGACAATCTCAATTTCTGAGCTCTCACCAGCAGCAAGTATACGAAGTGTTGCTGGTTTGGTATGATACCCATCCTTAAGCTTGAGACCATCTGCAAATCGTTTAACATCGGATTCAGTTACATGTCCATCAATTTCCGCAAAATATATCTTGGAAATATCTTTTTTTGGTGATGTTAATTGATGACCAAGCTCTCCATCATTAGTTAAAAGTAATAAGCCTTCCGTATCTTTGTCCAACCGACCAACGGGAAATGGATGGTGGTTTTGCAGATTTGCAGGTAACAAATCTAATACTGTTTTTTCGGAATCATCCTTTGTAGCAGAAACATACCCTGGTGGCTTATTCATCATCAAGTAAATGTACTTCTGATAGTGTACCGTTTCCTCCCCAACCTTGATTAAGTCCGTTGTTGGTTCAACATGAAAACTTCCATCTTTAGTAATCGTATTATTTACGGAAACCTTTTTCTGCTTAAGGATATTTTTTACATCTTTTCGACTTCCATACCCTTTATTTGCCAACAGTTTATCAAGACGCATGAGTGAACCTCCACTACCTTTTTAAAAATCGATCGAATACACGAACCTTATTTCCTAATACACGCTCGAGTAACGTTGATTGGTAACCAAGACATAAATAAGTACCGCCCCCGGTAATTATTCCTACAATAAGCATGATGACTGATCCAACTCTACTGCTTTCATATGGTACAAATGCCCCTACTAGTAATTTAGCCATAATCAGTGCTAGTGTCATACAAAGTGTGAAAATACACACTAACATCGTGCGCTTTAAAGTCTGTTTGTATGAAAATTCAATAGCAGTGCCTATTCTCCAAAGATTGAGTGATACTGCAGTACCAACTGCAAGAGCAGTACCGAATATAGCACCTTTGGCCCCAAACATATGAATTAATGGTATGTTGAAGAGAATTTTTATGAGTAAGCCGCCTGATAAACTTACTACTGCAAATCTTTGTTGATTAATCCCTTGCAGGATAGATGCTGTTACTAGAAATAGTGCAAATAACAGTCCAACAGGTGCATACCATCCTAGTAATGAGCCAGTTAATTCAATTTTGTACAAGCCGTATAACGACCCATAGGCTACATCAGACAACACGGATAGTCCCACAACTGCAGGAACAGTTAAGACAACAACAATCTGAAGTGCTTGATTAATTTGTTTAAATACAGCCGTCTTATTGCCTTCATTAAAAGACTTCGTAAGCGCAGGCAATATACTTAGAGATAGACCTGTTGCTAGTGCTACTGGAATAATTATTAACTTATGACCATACAAATTAATTGTCCCTAATGCGATGTCTGCTATTTTACCCAAGCCAACTTCTGACATTGCCGAGTTAAACGTAAGTAGATCTACTTGTTGGTAAAGTGGTGTAGCAATTCCCACTAAAACAAACGGTCCTGCATACTGAAATAACTCCTTAAACAAATTCAATGTCGAAATAGTTGATTGTGTTTGTTGCTGTTCAATATTTTTATAAATAAAAGATTTACGTTTTTTCCAATACCTATACAAAACTACGCATGAAGCAAGTGCTCCAATAAAAGTAGCAAATGTAGCAAAACCAACGGCAGTTGCTTTATCCCCGTTCAGGAATACAATAATGACAAATGTAGCTGATAACAGGAAAACTATTCGCATAATCTGTTCAACAACTTGCGATACAGCAGTAGGACCCATTGATTCATAGCCTTGGAAAAATCCGCGTACTATGCTCATAGCTGGTACAACAATTAATGCAAAACTCACCATTCTTATTACCATAGCAACATCGTCGATTGTATTAATTTTATCTTCTTTATCCTTTGTTAGCTCCGCAATAAAGTCAGCACCTAAGAAAAGGATCAGAAACGCTATAAATCCAGTTATTGTCATTAGGGTCATACCTGACTTAAAAATGCGTAACCCTGTTTGATAATCACCTAATGCATTATATTTTGAGACAAATTTTGAAACTGCTAATGGAACACCAACAGTAGAAATTGAGAGCAGTATGGTATATGGTACATAACCATATAAAAATAATGCTCCGCCTTCTGGGCCCACTAATTCATTAAACGGAATAACGTAAATCATCCCTAAAAACTTTGATAAAAATGTGGCACCTGTGAGTAACATAGTGCCTTTGACAATGTTTGACATATATTCACCTGCATCTAATTTATATTACATAACTTTTATTTTATCACATCTGTACCCTAGTACGATAACAATTGATTAAATAGATATAAGAATATTTCAAAGCTGTACTTCTACTAAATAAATAGGATTTTTTTTAATTTAATGGTACGATTACTGCGAAAGGAATGAAGTGAATTGGGATACGATGTAATTATTATTGGTGGAGGTCCTTCAGGTTTAATGGCCTCAATAGCTGCCGCTGAAAGTGGAGCTAGTTGCCTGTTAATTGAAAAAGGAACCAAGTTAGGTAAAAAGCTAGCGATCTCTGGGGGCGGCCGTTGTAACGTCACAAACAGGTTGTCTGAGGACGAAGTTATCAAACATATTCCAGGTAATGGAAAATTTCTATATAGTGCATTTTCAGTGTTTAATAATTATGACATCATCGATTTCTTCGAAGGGATGGGTGTCGAGTTAAAGGAAGAAGATCACGGTCGTATGTTTCCTGTAACCAACTCCGCAAAAACAGTTGTTAATGCTTTGATCAATAAGTTACACGAGTTAAACGTAGAGATTCGCATGCAAACAGAAGTGAAAACTATAAATTTTGAGAAGGAAGTACATACAGTGGTTTTAACTGATAATGAAACCCTAGCATGTAAATCAATTGTACTTGCTGTAGGCGGTAAAGCAGTCCCACATACAGGCTCAACTGGAGATGGGTATGCATGGGCTGAGAAAGCCGGCCATACCATTACAAAATTGTATCCAACTGAAGTAGCATTGACTTCGGATGAACCCTTTATTAAACAAAAACAACTGCAGGGACTTTCACTTAGAGATGTTGCCCTCTCTGTACTTAACAAAAAAAACAAACACATTATCACACATCAAATGGATATGATATTTACCCACTTTGGAATATCAGGTCCTGCAGTATTAAGATGCTCACAATTTGTAGTAAAAGAGCTAATGAAGGGTAGAGCAGATGTAACAATGAAGTTGGATGTTTTACCCGAGAAGAGTGAGGATAAGTTTGTAAAAGAAGTGTGGGAGATGCTGCAGGAAAACCCAAAGAAGTCGATTAAAAATAGTTTTAAAGGGATTGTTCCTGAACGCTTATTATCCTATATTTTCATAAAAAATGGTGTTAAAGAGGAACAAAAAGCAGCAACTGTTTCCAAAGAAGTAATAAGAATGATTGTAACTGAGATTAAAAATTTCACTTTTAAAGTTGATGGTTCCTTATCACTTGAAAAGGCCTTTGTTACTGGTGGTGGGGTTTCAATTAAAGAAATTGTTCCAAACACAATGCAATCTAAAATAATGCATGGATTATATTTCTGTGGAGAGATCTTAGATATTCATGGGTACACTGGTGGATATAATATTACTTCCGCCCTTGTCACTGGTAGGCTTGCTGGATCTAATGCGGCACTTGAAGCGGGATACGTTTTGTAAACGGATTTGGAATCTGTTCCCATGCATTAACTGCTTACTTTCGTGTAAACCTATGATTGTCTCATGACATTATAGAAGGGTTGAGATTTGATGGATAAAAATGCAATGTGGGTACCTCTTTTAGCATCAGTTGGGGTCGGAGCAGCAACTTATTATACCATGACAAAAAATAACCAATCACTTGGACAAACCATGCAAAAGATGGTTCCTTTTGTTACCCAAATGGGTGGTAGTCAACAGCAAGGTTCTGGTTCAAGCAGCAATAATGGAATGAGTTAAGTTTTTTATTAGAAGGGAGATGTTCTTGACAGCTCCCTTCTTTTTGATTCATAAGACATAAATTATAGCTACAAAAGATTTCTGTAGGACAAACACAGGAATAAGTAGAAAGTAGTGCAAGAAAAAAAGCGCAAGCGCCCGTTTAGTGCCGTGCACCGTATGAGAAAGGAAACAAGGAGCTTCAGTTGTGGGACGTTCGACTAATGTCGAACTGTTATCGCAAGTTGGTTGATGTGCGGCAATGGGCGCTGTAGCTGGGCGTGGCTGTTTATATACCTTGGTTATCCACACTCTAAAAGCTTATAGTTTTTTAAACAACAAAAAAGCCAAAATGTGACTGACACATCCTGGCTTTTACTATTGCCTG
>NZ_JBMERP010000081.1:0-16033 GCF_049310925.1 Virgibacillus sp. DJP39
TATTCATAAGATGTTTCATCTGATAAAATAAGTTCCTTTACCTGTTCTGTTTGATTTTTTATTTTGAAAATAGCAACATCTCCTTTAATCTCAAGTGAGACATCCAGACTACCTGCAATTATACCACCGGTTCTAGCGATGGAATCATTACGGTCGCTTGATTTACCTTTGTTTTCCGCAATATAATTTGGAAGATTTTTTTTATAACCGCCCTCGTTATTCTGCTCGATTTGATTGCAAGCAGCCAACAATACTACAAGAATCAAAAATAACAATAATCGTAAAAAAGGCATCATCTTCATCTCCTTTTTAGTTCATTTTAGCTGGTCCGGAAATGACTGTAATTAAAAATAATGCCGATGGCTGGTCGGCATTATTCCTCTAAATTTGATTAAAACGTCTAAAAGGGGTAAGAAAGTATAAAGCGATTTCTTAATATACTCCTACATTATCCCACGCACTAGCCACGGCGTTATATTCTGAACCATATCCGTAGTAATCAGCTGCAGATTGAAGTAAGGCTGAACGTGTATCACTAAAATTACTGTATGGACTCAGGTAAACAGTTAGAGCACGATAGTAAATGTTTTCTGCTTTAACTACACCAATACTGTTAACTGTGTAATAGCCAGCCTTATTTGGGATTCCGCTATTCGTATGGACACCACCATTATCAGAACTCGTATAAACATAATCATCCATATGATCAGGCTGTCCATAAGCTGGTGGGTTGGAAAGACTTCTTAGTGCATCTCCACTTGTTCCAGGAGTGTAGACATCTTCTCCAAGTAGGTAGTCTTCTCTTTCAACAAACACGGAGAATACATCTGACATAGACTCATTCAGTGCACCAGGCTGATCCTGATAAACTAGATCAGCTGAATAATCCGTTACTGCGTGAGTCAACTCATGAGCTACGATATCAAGAGCTCCTGAAAGTGGGTTGAAAGTAGATCCGTCACCATCACCATATACCATTTGTTGCCCATTCCAAAATGCGTTGTTATAGTTGGATCCGTAGTGTACTGTTGACCTTATGGTAGATCCGTTTCCATCAAAGCTATTACGTCCGAAAGTATTATAGAAGTAATCGTAAACTTTATCCGCATAAGCATGTGCATCCACATCCGCTCCTTGTGAATAAGCTGTAAAGGCGTTATCGCTGTCAACTGAACGGTACCCCGGAAGACTTGTCCCATTATTTGCCGTAAACGTTTCAATGACACCGCTCATTGGATTGGTCACGTCATATAAAAAATAGGATCCGTTAGATAAATAAGTGTTCAGTTCTTTGTAGTCACCGAGAACACCATATCCATAGCCGGTAGTCGCGCCATCCATTACCGCATTGTATGAATCAACTACAGAACCGTCTTTAGCATCAATAAAAATTTGCCAGTTCCCTGGCTCAGGATAAATGAACTGTAGTTCGACATGATAAGCCAGCTTACTTGTATCTTTTTCCGAGTAAACAACGAGTTCTGCTTTTTCTGCTGTATTTTTCACGCTAGAATTTGGTAGATTACTAGATTCCTTCAATGCGTTCTTGTCTGCCTTCTCTACTTTAGTTTCCTTTTTGGTCAAATCAATCGATTTCCACGCTTGTAAAATCGCATCTTTTTCCGACAAATCCGCTTTCAAATTATGGTCCAGTTCTTGTGCAGCATTAGGATGAACATTTCCTGTAATAGCAGTAACGATGTCCTTTTCATCCGTATGGATCGTAAATCTTGCTCCATAAACCGGTACTCCCTCAACTGATTGCGTAAACTCGTAATGCGTCATGCCGAATTCATCTTGTGACTTCTTGACAAATAAAAGGTCAGAATTAGGATCTAGTCCGTAAAGGTCTCTCTTTTCGTTTAAATATTGCTTTACTTCGCCTACATCTTTTACAGGTTTACTTGATAACTTGCCCGACACAAATGTCGGTACATTTGTGTCCTTATTCCAAACTACATCAAAATTAGACTTCGTCATCGACTTCATTTCCTGAAGAACTTTATCCCCAGTCTCTGCTGCTCCTACAGATCCCACAAATCCCGTTAAGGTCAAACTTAACGCCAAGGCTGTTCCAGTCACCGTCTTTCTGAGATTTCTCTTCTTCAAATTAATCACCTTTCCTTCTTATAAAAATTTTGGCACAGGGGCTAGTATCATAGAACAGTAGACTTATAGACTAACCAACCCCTCTGCCAATAGATCAGTTTACGGTCGGGAATCCAAATCCTGATGCGTAGTCATCACCTGTAGTTGAACCATAACCGCCTAAGATGTCATTATTTGTCGACCGGTTTTGAAGTTCAGCGCGTAACTGTGCAGCTGTAAAACTTGGGTTTGCTGCCCATATTTTCGCTGCCAATCCAGAAACGTGAGGAGTGGCCATGGATGTTCCACTGATAGTATGATAGGTTCCATCATACCAAGTAGATTCAATAGCACGGCCTGGTGCAGAAACTTCTACATCAAGCTCTCCAATAACATAATCGCCATCCGTGTTTGGATTACCGCGTGAAGAGAAGTCAGCAATACGGTAAGTTCCGTTTTCTTGTACATCTTCTAGAGCAGCAACTGCAACAACATCTGCAAGTGCTCCAGGGTATCCAATTGTATTAGCAGATGGACCAGAGTTTCCTGCTGCCGCCACCACTAATACTCCATTGCCATAAGCATAAGCAACAGCGTCTGTTATGAGTGTGGATTCTGAACTAGATCCAAGCGACATTGAAATTACTGTGTTTACGTTTAAACGATTAGCTTCGTCTGCAACATGACGAATTGCTGCAGCAATATCATCGGAATAACCTGAACCACGGCGATTTAACACCTTATAAGACCATAACTTTGCATCAGGGGCTACTCCATAGATTCCATTTCCAGACCCTCCATCAGCAAGAACGGTTCCGGAAACATGTGTACCATGTCCATTGTCATCTTCACAGAAATTAGTAACGAGATTTGCTTTCATTTGGCTAAAGTCTTTACATTGCTCTATGTTGTTTTTCAAATCAGTGTGATTAATAACACCAGTATCCAGAACAGCTACTTTAACCCCGCTACCTCCAGAAGTAGTAGTAATTGCATCGTTCTGGTAGATTGCCTCCATTCCCCATGGAGTTTGATCACTTGGTGTAGCTGTTGCAGTAGAACTAGGTTGTGCGTCCAGAGACACCTTGTCAACGAGTTCTACACTTAAATTTTTATTTTTCTGAAGAGCATGAAACTGTGCTGTTGTGACATTAGTTGTAAATCCCTGCTGATTAAAATCCCAGCGGACACCATAATTCTCTTTTGCATTCTCTTTTGCATTTTCATTAACTGAGGTGATAAGAACACGTAATCTGTCTGACTTTTCGGCTGCGTCAGCCGGTGAGGTAAAAGAGGGTGCGATAAGAATAACAACTATCAAAATACTTCCCAGTAACTTTAAGCTTTTCATTCTGCAAAATCCTCTCCCTAATTTTTTCTACTAAATAGTAGATATAGAAAATTCGACAAAAATCATTTGTTTGAATTTTCTATATTAACTGTAACACATCCTATACAAGACCAGTATTGAGAAAATAAGAAGCGAAAAGTAGTATAATAGGGCGTTTTTTGCAACTATTTTTCAATCTCTCAAACAAGATTAGAAATAAAAATTCGCAATAGGGAGTTGTTCTGCTATTTAGCTTTCATGCTTAGTAGTAATGGTGACATGAATGTATTACCTTTCTGGACTAATGACATACCTGAATTTAACATTAATAATTTGATATAAATATTCTGCGAACAAGGCCAGATAGGAAAATAAGGATGTGGAAATTCTGGAATTTAAAATTTAGGGTACAAGCTAGTAGTGAACTAGTACTCAACGGAAATAACTAATAGAAAGATAGAAACCAGGAGGTGATGAGCGAATCAAAAACATACTTAATTATAAGTTCCTATTTACTCTAGGAACTAAAGTGGTCGACACTGATGTTATAGAAGACTAAAAAGCAATTTAGCTCTTCAGAAAAAAGTCAAATCGGGATACCGATATACTTATCATGATATGGGATTTATTTTCACCAACACTGACCGTCGCAAAAGTTTGTTAAAGTTAGCAGAGGTAAACAGTGTGCTCACGCCAATCTCCCTCCGTCATACGTATACATATTACTCGCAGAAGCTAGAATTGTTTTAGAAGAGACCGTGGATAGACTTGGTCATTCCAATGATGACACAGCTAGAAACGTAAACCTACACGTAGCTAAGAAAGTGAAAAAAGAAGCTTCTCATAAATTGGGACAATTAATGAGAAGCCTACAATAATATTTACTATATTAGCAATTTACTTTCACCATACATAAAAAACCTTGTATATCTAGGGTTTTGACGGCAGATAAAATGCCGCCCATAAGTTCGAAATAGCATCTTATGACCGACTTTATAACGTTATATAGGTATGATGTGTAAAATGATATAGATTTTTATTTCTTAAAAAGCAGCAGGCTCATGTTTTACCTTCTTTCTTCAGATCATGGTCCGACCTTTTGTTGTTTGTATAATTCTGCTGTTAAAATAAGCTACACGATAAAACTAAAAGTTAGCGATAAAGGATGATTGATCCACCTTTAAAATGGGGGAAAATTGGTACTCTAGTTAATCCTAAAGCCCAGTGGACCGAACCACTCTCTTCTTGTTTATATTTATTCGGTTGTGGTCCTTCAAGATAAAAAAGTCTTCCCTTCCGATTAAGAAAAGAAGACAAATATTTATAATAAGTATCCAACTCATCTTATCTTCCAACAAAGATAATGTCCTTTTTATTTATCTTTTTTTATCGCAGCCGAATTCGCCTACTTGTCAATCTTAATCTTACACTAGTTCAGAAAAATGGAATCGCCCTTTGTTGACTTTTCCTCCTATATTATGGTGAACTGGCTTGGTGAACAACGGCCCTGCATAGGTGAAGGTATGGAATTCACCATTTTCACCGCACTTATCTACATCTTCCGGTAACTCCTTTAAAAATGAATCATCGACATGCCTACCTAAAAATTCATCCGTCAGCACTTCCGTATCTATACAAGTAGTCACCGTCTTGAATCCGAGCGAAAGAAACTCCTGAATCAACTCACTCGTTGGTCGTCCCCATAGTGGAAATATCGCTTTTAACTTTTGCTTATGAATCAGCTCTTCTCGGTACGAACGTACATCCTCTAAGAAAATATCACCGAACATCACGGTGTTTATTCCATCTTCTTTAATTTGTTTTAGTTGTTCATCCATCCTTTCCTTGTAAATAGAATGAGAACTTTCTTGAGGAATGTACATTTTTCGAAGTGGAATGCCAAGACTTTTAGCTTGATCATCTAATAAGCTTTCTCGCACATCGTGAACGCTAATCCGCTTATATCCCTCTGTTACAGTTGTAAGTAAAGAATCCACTGTGTACCTATCATCTTTTAAAAGATGATAGAGTGCTAATGAACTGTCTTTTCCACCACTCCACGAAACAACAACTCTTTCTTTCAATCTTATTTCCCCCTTGAATAGTAGGTTTATTCTAAAATAATTGGTTAGTCAAACTTATTCATGTATTTAATAGTGGATAGTTTCCATAAGTCACCTTCCAGATCAACTAAAGTCTATTAAGGATGATCTGCGGTGACATCAATTGTCTCGGATGATCGATGACAATTGGCTTTGTGCCATAAACAGTAGTGATGATTCGTTCTTGAACAACTTCTTCTGGTGAACCTACCTTTTCAATCCTACCATCCTTCATCAGGACAAGGCGGGTACAATACATGGAAGCAAGGTTAAGATCATGTAGAATCACGACTACTGTATGTTGACTCTTTTTTTGCCATTTCTTAATTAATTCCATCATTTGAAGCTGATGACCGATATCAAGATAGGTGGTAGGTTCATCTAGCATAAGTATTTCCGGCTCCTGAGCTAATACCTGCCCCAAGGCTATTCGCTGCTTTTCTCCACCACTCAGGTGATTAATGACCTCATTTTCAAGGTGATCTATGTGCAATCTTTCCATTATCTCACGAGCAATATTGGAGTTCCTATTAGCTACTCTATTAACCTCATCGTCAAGCCAATTTTGATAAGGATATCGGCCCATCTCGATCATTTCCCGAACGGTAAAGCCCACTGGAGGAATCCCTTCTTGTTGAAGGACAGCAAGAATTTTTGCTAGATCCTTTGATTTGTACTTCTTGACCAACTTTCCTTTGATTTGGACAATCCCCTCAGTCGGCTTTTCAGCTCCTGATAATAATTTCATGAGTGTTGACTTGCCACAACCATTTGGCCCGATAATCCCCACGATTTCATTGGGCTCAATCGACAAGTCTAGAGGCTTTAAAACTTCCTTTGAGTCATATTTTTTCGATATATTTTTTGCAACAATCATAGATGAACTCCTTTACTGCCCTTTTTCAATAAGTAAGCAAAGAAAGGTGCACCTAACAGGGAAGTTACGACACCTAAGGGTATTTCTTTAGGCATTAAGGCCATTCTTGCAATTGTATCCGCCCAAAGTACATAAATCGAGCCTCCAAAAATGGAAAGGGGGAGGATTAGTCGGTAATCAGGACCGACAATCAATCTGATCAAGTGTGGAACGACCAACCCAACAAAACCTATCACACCCGATACCGATACGGCCGAGGCTGTTAGTAGTGTTGAAGTTACTAGAACTATCATCTTCGTCCTCTCTACCTGAACGCCTAAGTGAAGGGCACTCCTTTCACCTAATGTAAATAAATTTAACGCTCTTCCTTGTGATAGTATAATAACAATCCCAATTAGCAAATAAGGTGCCATGATTTGCGAGTATTCCCATCCTTTTAGAGTCAAACTCCCCATCATCCAGAAAATAATTTCGTTTAACACTGTCCCTGACATGGAAACCATCAATGAGATGATTGAGCCTAGAAAAGCTTGCACAATTACTCCTGATAAAATTAACGTTTCTTTTTTCATCTGACCACTTTTTTTCGCAATGAATATGACGAAAAACAAAGTAAATACCCCGGCTATAAAAGCCACAATCGGTATGGAATATTTACCAAATAGTGTAGATTGTAGGCTAAACAAAATAATGAAAGCCGCACCTACCGAAGCACCTGAAGAAACACCCAATATGTAAGGGTCTGCTAATGGATTTCTCAGCACCCCTTGAAAGCCCGCTCCTGCAACAGCCAAAGCGGACCCTACTAAAATTGCTAAGACAATTCTTGGTAAACGAACCTGGAGGATGATGGCCCGACTTACCTCATCACCCCCGCCAAACAGAGTAGACCACACCCCAGTGATTGGAATCATAGAAGACCCTATTGATAAGCTCAATATAATTGAAAAAAAAAGGAGCAGAGTTGCCCCTCCTACATATAGAACTAATTTCTTTTTCATTATTCTGCTGAGTCGGGATGAATTGATTCAAAGATTTCAATTAAACTTTCGGTAATTCGTGGCCCGACCCGGCTCGCTTTACTTGAATCAATTCCAACAACCCGCTCATTTTTGACGGCATCAATGACATTCCAGCCCTCTCTTGATAAAATTTGTTCTTTACTATCTTCTGTTGCACCCTTTTCACCAGAAGTGTAAAGTATAACTTCAGGGTTTCTTTTAATGACTTTTTCAGGATTCACTTCAAACCAACCATCGATGTCTGCAAAAATGTTTTCTCCACCAGCTAAAATAATAAGATCATTAGAGAACTCCCCCGCCCCAAAAGACCAGCCTTTCGAGTATTCAGCGTACACTTTTTTCGGCTCAACGTTAGCCACCTTACTTTTTACGTTTTCAAGATCTTCCTTCATATCATCGACAACGCTTTGCGCTTGTTCTTGATTATTTAAAATTACCCCAATTCCTTGGATAGCCTCCATTACTTCTTTTATTGACTGTGGGTTTGAACCAAAGACCTTAAAGCCTTTTGCTCTTAACTCTTCAGCTACTTGTGCCTGTAGACCAGAATTAATAAAAACAACATCGGGCTGTAAGGCAATAAGTTCTTCTTCATTTAATCCAGAATAAGTACTTCCTAGCTTCGGCAAATCAGCCGCCTCAGCAGGGAAATTAGAATAATCATCAACAGCTAAAACCTCTTCTCCAGCCCCTACTGCAAATAAAATCTCTGTGTCACTTGGAATTAAGGAAACTAGTTTAGTAGGTTCTGAGTCAAAAGTAACCTCTTTTCCAGTAGCATCCGTAACTGTTAGTGGATACTGTGTTACTAAGCTTTGCTCTTCCTCTTCCTTTGCTTCAGCCTTTTTCACCTCAGTATCCGTATCATTAACCTGATCTTGATTCGAATCTTGCTTAACTTCATCCTGGTTGTTACACCCTACAAGTACCGTTGCTAACATTAATACAAATAATAAACCAATAATTTTTCTAAACAATTTGTCCACCCATACCTTTCTTTTCCTGATGTGATTTATTCCTAGTAAAGCAAAAAAGCCTCTGACAGGAAGGCAGAGGGCGGATGGGCATAGAAATCCCATAGCCATCCTTTTACCTCGAAGGATTGACTAAAGAATAATGGGGATGTATCTGGCTTTAACAGTTGCGGGACAGCTTCGGACTTCCACCGAAATTCCATCATCCATTATCTTTATTCATTTAATTATGTAAAACTAGAGACAAAACAAAAAATAAGATAAAAAACTAGAAGTGCAGTATATCTTAAACGGTAAAATATGCATTTTCCCATTTTTAAAGCATTTTAAATCTTACCCCTATTAATATATCTTTAATTGTTTGTAAAATCAACCTATTAATTTCATTTTTAGGCATACTCATATTAACTGTCATAATTCACTTCTGAGGGAGTGAAATCAATGAAAGTGTTAGCCTTACCAATTCACGCTCTAGGTAAAGTATCAACATTCGCGCCCTTGAAAATTTACAATCTAAAAAAAAGACTCGAACCAGTTAAATAGGATAGTATGACAAGAGAAAGAACCTAAGTTGCCTTTCTCGTGAATTGTACAGAAAAAGGCAACTTAGGTTTCTAAAAAATACCGTGTATAGTTATAATAATAAATATACAATAGAATTTGTAAAATAATTCCTTTGGACAAATGGAATTACTACCTCTAGTACTAATTCAATTTACTTTCCCGATACTTTTAAGAGTTAGTATAATCGTTTACTAAAGATTAAGTAAGTAATAATACAATAATAGTCCTGCCTGTTTTTAACTTCATTCTGTTTGTACTCCGTCCATATCCCGATTATTATCGTACGCTACTAATATGAGCCCCGTAGTTTTTTCGACTTTATCAAGGAGATCTCTTTGCTCCTCGGACAGATGGGCTAGACCGTATTCTTTTTCTTTTTTTTCAAAACCCTTTTCATGCATACCATCGCCTCCTTTTGATTATTATGAACGGAATAAGATGGCTTATGCAGATAGATTTCCTATGCTAAATCCCCGAATGCTAATGTTTTACATTGGAAAATTTAATAACAGAAGCCATGAATATACAGCCCTCATATTTATTAAGAAGGACTAGATTGAACAAAATTTAAACCTATTAAAAGACCCATACTATTTTTACTCTTCAAAGTTTTAACAAGCCGAGTAAAACGAACTATTTTCACTCAAACAAAAAGTTACTCCTAATAAATCAAATATGCTACACTATTGCTATTCTAAGTAAGGAGTGATTTTTTGTCTGGGATTTTTATTACAGGTACCAGCTCTAATGTTGGTAAAACCATTATTACCACGTGTCTTACATACGCATTTCGAAAACGAAAAATAGATGCGGTTCCCTATAAACCAGTACAATGTGGAGCAATTACAGAAGGTGAAGAATGGTTGGCTCCTGATGTAGAACTTTACCGGAAAGTTTATAACCCAAAAGATAATGAACAGCTGAATTCTTTTCTTTACGAACCCCGTTTTTCACCTCATTTTGCTGCACAGTTAGCTGATGATCCTATTGATCCACAGGTAATTAAAAGTAATTATCATGTATTACAAGAGATGCATGATTTAGTACTAGTAGAAGGAGCAGGTGGACTAGCTGTTCCTTTAATTGATGAGCAGTATGGAACACCAGAGCTAATTAAAGATTTGAACATACCAATTGTGATTGTTACTCAAGCTACTGTTGGGACACTAAACGCTACTGCATTAACTGCTCACTATGCTGAAAGTAAAGGTCTTAACATAAAAGGGATCGTAATAAACGGTTATCCAGACAATCCAACTGAAGGAGTTAAACATAACCCAACAATGATTGAGAAAATGACAGGAATACCAGTCATTGGAATTGTTCCTCAAATCGCAAATGTGGAAGCTCGAATAGGTGAAGAGGAAGTATTGGAGGAACTGATAGGAGGAATTGATTTAGATAAACTATACTATTAGTCCATTTATCTAGGCGCTTAATACAGTCTAGCGCCTATTGTAGAGTCCCTGTATAATAATCAAACTACATATGAAATATTGATTTATCTATATGTTGGGCTGTTTCCATATAGCAACTAGTACCCTTCCTAGTTATAGCAGGATAGGATAAAAGCAAATGCCTTATCCCCCATACTTCAACTTCCTTGGCAATACTTTTTATTTAAAAGATTGTTCTAATATCTTTTTACTTTGACAATACATATGGCTATTTTAAGTTTAAAAAGTCCTTTAATATTCATTTATTTATCTATACTCTTTTCAATTCTTCTTTCCTCATTGCGATTTTTACACGTTCTTTTGGTTCCCAACAATCAAATTGATAAGTCGGTTTAGTATCAAAACCTAGCCTTTCACAATAAATTCGTTTCCCTGTTTCTTTTTGCTTCTCAATCCGAAAATTTTTACATGTCGCACAACAATGAAAACGACTCATAACAACACCTCCAACAGTCGAATGTTCGTTGTAAATTATAATGTGAGAAGATAGTATAATATGATTAGAATATTCCTGATCCTGAGTAAGGGGCTATTTTACATAGCCACTAGTGACATTTCACTTTAAACTATGGTATAGACGGAGAAGAAGGTTGATTTTCATTCGTGTTATTGTCATTAGAATCTAGGTTCTCTTCTTCAGGGCGATTCTCACTTTTTGAATCAGATTCGCCTTTCTTTTTCACACCTGTTTCCGGATTCGGTTGATTCTCTATATTAGTTTCGTTTTGTCTCAGGATTGTTATCGTTAGAAGTTGTTTGATTTCCTTCCGTTTCCGGCTTTTGATTCAATTCTTCATCTCTGCTACTTTCATTCTCAGCACGAGATGACTTATCCTCCGTAGGGTTTGGGTTTGAATGTGCTTCATTTTCCGGTGAGGGACTATCTTTACTTGTTTTAGTATTCCTATCTTGTTGTTGGGCACCTTTATTAGCAGACCTTTCTTGTTTATCATCAAGGTTAAGCTTTTCAGTTTGATTCCCTTTCTGATCTTTGGGAGTTTGTGGCGGATTCTGACGTGATTCTGAATTCAATTTGGCATTCTCTTCCGTAGAATCCCCTTGTTCAACCTCATCTGGAACCTTCTTAACATCTTCCTCAATCATATCCTGTAATTGTTTAACGGATTTCTCTTTCACTTCATGAATATTTTGAACGAGCCCCTTTTCTCGTAAGGATTGAAAATGTCTGTATTTATTCATCGATACGTCCGCTCTTTTGGCTTGGTCATAGAATTCCTTTGGTTCATTGAATACCAGTACATCCGCAACAATGTTCTGACGTTGAAGTTGAGTTTGGATCACTTCTGTTAGATCACGTTCAGAAAGGGCATCAGAGTCACTAGTTACCTTCACAATGGTAGTCTCGATTCTTCCTTTTTCTTCTGTCGTTAAAAAGCCTTTTGAAATCGACTCGGATATAATAAGATTAACCACTTGATAGAAGTCTAAGCCTTCTAATTCGATGGAGTTGACGATTTGTTTCCCATCGGTATTCAAAGCCAAAAGTTTTATCACGTTTAAATCCTGGTCTAAATGAGCCTCAATACTCGGATTAATATCAGTGGCTGCTATATAGTGAGTCTCGGAATGATTTTGAAGCACTCCATAAGATAAAAAAGCGATAAACAAAATAGCCACCATTGCTATAGTAGATACAAACTTGAAAGGAAGAGGCTGTGTCTTCGCTGAACACATCATCCTTTCACCCATCATCGGTACGTCATGTTCAGTTCGCCGTATATTTTTAAACGTGCCATCATCACAGAGAAGGACATATTCGTTCTCTGTCACTTTGGTCACGACACCTTCAATTGTATGTTTTTTCATATTTTCACACTCCCAGGCCCGACTTGAACAAACGTTGAAAGCTGTCTCCATTCCGGATGTAGTTGAATCATAATGATCGTAATCAAGTACTTTCGGTGTCGCTCGATTGATTTTTGCCGGTGCCCTGTCCTTTTGGTAAAAGAAGCTACAGGAAATACATTTTTCTCAACTAATCCATCTACTAAATCGCGATGTTTGATAAATTCAGAAGCTATTTCCATAACGTTGATTCGAGTTTTACGATGTTTCGGGCTTTGACTCTCCAACTCCTCAAATGAAATGTTAAACTTACCCAGTTTTTCATCGAGTTCTAAAATTTCTTCCACGAGGGCTGAAGTACTGGTCGATTGTTGGTACGACTCTAGAGACGCTTTCATTTCAGATCGATCATGTTCTAACTGATTGTCATCTGAAATAGGGTACAAATGACGTTTTTCTTTTCGGAAATAGTCAATTAGATCCCGTTGAATTAATAGATATACATAGTTTAGAAAGGTACGCCCTTTATCGTATTCAAATGTGTCTATTGCACGGTTAAAAGCAATCAGTCCAATACTGCTCTCATCACTGCTCCATGTCACATATCGTTTACAAATATGTCCAACAACGTTAATTATATATGGTTTATAATGCCGAATTAATCGTTCTCTTTCTATATCATTACCTTTTTTTATTTCTATCAAAGTTGCTTTTAACCTCGGCATTTCCATGATGTCCCTCCTTATAGAACCACTTAAAACACAAAAAGTTCTCTACTATATATCGGAGGTATATGGTTTTTAATAAAGGATAGCAACCATTTTTAATATGGATTACTATCCTTTATAGTTTCTTTTCCAATTGTTATGGTCTACCTGATATCTCTTCTTGTTTCCCTTTAGCTTCTTCTTGTTTCTCTTCTGCTTTTGCTTGTTCTTCTTCTTGTTTCGCTTGTGCTTCTTCTTGTTTCTCTTCTGCTTTCGCTTGTGCTTCTTCTTGTTTCTCTTCTGCTTTCGCTTGTGCTTCTTCTTGTTTTTCTACTGCTTTTGCTTGTGCTTCTTCTTGTTTTGCTTGTGCTTCTTCTTGTTTTTCTACTGCTTTTGGTTGTGCTTCTTCAGCTTTTTTAAGAGCTGCTAAGAATTTTTGCTCGGACTTTTGTTGATTCTCTAATGCTTTCGTAATACCTGCCTTCGCTTCTTCTGGAAGATCTTCGCGCTCTAGAAGTGCTTTTAGGTTTTCTGAACGTTTTTGACTATTTTCAACTACAATTTCTTCAACTGCTGATGTGTCTTCTCCAGCTTCTTTTGCTGCTTCAAGATCTTCTTCACTCTGTTTCACATGTTCTTCATAATCTTCTAGCAACTCTTCTGCCTTTTCTTCATTGCCTTCCTCAAAGGACAATTCTGCTTCATTTATTCGATCATCCGCATATTCATCTTGAAGAAGTGCTTTTTCACTATTTTCTTCAGTTAACTCATATTCTGCTTCCTCCATTACACGAGAGGTATCATAGAGATCTGAACTCGGATCAACAACTGATTTATCCTCAGCTGCATAAACATTCCCTGCAAATAATAAAAGTAGACCAAATGTAACACTAAATATAATCGTTTTCATTGTAATTCCACCTTTTTCTTAAAAGTATAGTACGCTTTGTTTAAATTTCTCTATCATTGCTTGGTTTATTTCATAATCTTCAAGAGGGGTCATAAAAATCAAAATTCCAACTTGTTCCTCTCCACTATTCAAATAAATATCTGTTCGAATGCTTTCTTTTCGGTTCGATTTTAATGAAAGATATCGCTCAGCCTCCTCAATCGCCTCGCTATTTCCAAACGATGCTTTCAATTCACTTTTGATATCATCTAATGACTTTTCATTCGAAATAGACGTTAAAATGGCTTTCACATTCCCATTTTGAAACATAATATTTTCTTTGTTTTTACTGGAGTTGTCTTGCTGTTGCCAACCTGGTGTTTCGATAACCCTAACTGTTTCGCTTTCATATAGGTAGTTCTGTTCCTCTTGTTTCTGTTCGGTATTATTTTTTTCATTTGGCTGTGCGCCTTCATTTCCACCATTTTGGCAAGCTCCTAATACGAATAAAATCATAAAAAATAATAGTATTACGCTTGTCCTGTTTTTCAACCTGTCACCTCCGTCCATTTCCTTATGACTTTAGTAAAGAGAGGGGTTTATAGCATTGGTCCGATGGCAGCTGGCTGACATAGAAAATTCCTTAGCCCCTTTAGCTTTGCGTAATCATCTTTCAATGATTTTGCCTTTCTCTCTATCTCACTTATCTATACGTACGCTTGTTTAAAATTTTGGGGGGGACGGACAAAATTTTAAAATATTATTACTACATTGGGCAATTAAGAAACTTACGCATATTAGTTTGATGACGGAAGCACAAAATGACCTAGCAGCAATCACGATAAAGGTTGGGTCATGGGGGCATGAAATCTACAATGGAGTTTTATACACATGTCTCCAAAAAGATAAAAAGACGCTTCCGTCAAAGTGAAAAACTTTGTACGAAAGACGCCATTTCTAATATAAATAGAAAATAAATGTTATTTTTTTGTGTATTTTTTAGCACGGGTGAAAAATGAACCAAAGCATTGATTTAACAGAGTTTGATGATGTATTCTACATCATGCCGCCCATATAATAACCATTAGAATACATAAAAATAGTTAACAAAAACCCTATTAAAACAACGTTAATGATTTTTACTTACGCATATAGAAATACGATATTAAAACTTTTCGGTCACTTTTCGGATACTAAAATAAAAGGATTTGAAACAAATAGAAGAGGTATTCTGTATGGATACTTTGTATTAAACCAATATAACGAATACATACAATCTATTGTTTTGTTTATATAAAGGGTGATTAATTAGCATATAAAAATGAAGAAGAGCTAGACCCTAGACCAAGGATTTTTAAAATCAAAGCAATACTAGAAATAGAAGGCAAAAAGGATATTATTGACTTAATAACTAGAGAGATCACTCTTAAAACAACTCATTGATAAATAAAAAAGGGGTGATAATATGCAGACTGCTACAATGATTATTTCAGGCGTTGCAATAGCCATTAGCATTGTAACGATTGTCATTTCATTAAAAACAAGGGCGAAAACTAAATAAAGCAAGTTTTTTAACTAGTGTAGGAATTCGTCAATTATATTTTTTCTCCCCTTTAAAAAGAACCTCCCATTGCAACTGGTGTGAAATTCTGAAACATCTGTTAGGTTATTTCTTTACCCACATTTTGTTTATAATATAATGAATTTAACTCTTCCAATTTGATTCCTTAATTTATTCCTCACCACTAGAAGGTCCAATTCTCACTAAATCACCTATAACAATTTAGTCATTCAAATCCATAATATTCATTAGCTTTTTCAATAATCTTTTCTTTGAATTTATCTGGAGAGTCTCTTATAATATTTTCAATTAATTTTTCTTTAAACTCTTGCTCACTTAAGTTCAATTTTTCAACTAAAAGAACTGTAAGAGTGTTTAATCTCGCATCATTGAAATACGTTTCTATATTTTCTTCATCAAAAGGTTGATCGCTAGAATAAAGAAAACTTAGTTGAAAAATGTTTATACAAGTCCCTAATAAAGATACTGAAAATAATACTGTAAACAATAGTCCGTAAGATAACAAAAAGCATAAAATCATATATATTAATGAATTGAATTCTAACGGAATATTTATTATAAAGTAGGAAATTAACAGAAGAGAAATCATAATACCAATTACTCGACCTATATAATAGAAGCTAAAAAGGATAGAT
>NZ_JBMERP010000082.1:0-15735 GCF_049310925.1 Virgibacillus sp. DJP39
TTAACAAATTAAAAGTTGCTATAGGCGAACTAACTGAAAAATGGTTAATCGATCACCAGGATAGTTATCATAAAAAAATAGTCGACTTATATAAAGCAATAGAGAAGAAAGAAAAGGAAATCATTGACCTGAAGGAAATGGGGAAAGACCATGAAAATTCCTGGAAAGACTTCGATGAAATTAAAGTGATAATATCCAAGAAACTGCTAGAAAAGGAAAAAGACGTTTTAATTGAAAAATATATTGAAAAAATTGAATTGGTTAATGATCAAGAAGTAGAAATTGAAATAAAAAAACCAGTTTAAAGAAAGGGTGATGTAGATTGGGTGTTGCAAAATGTTAGAAGGTAAACGTGGTGCATTTTACGGGAGAAAGTCAACAAAGAAGCAGGAAATGAGTATTGATAAACAAAAGTTTTATGCAGAGCAATTTGTAAAACAACATTCTGGAACTTTTCATAAATGGTACATTGATTCAGGTGTCTCTTCCAGAGTTCCCCTTCTACAACGAGAGGATATGGCTAAACTGTTGAATGATGCGAAACTTGGAAACTTTGATTTTGTCGTCGTTTACAGTCATGATCGTTTTGCCCGATCGCCAATCGAACACCAAGAAATTAGAAAAGTATTTAAAGATAACAGTATTAAAGTTTATATCAGTAAAAGTGGGGATCGGTATGATGAAGGTGATCTCATAAACCAAGTCATTGATGATGGCTACTCAAAGCTTGAGCTCGATAATATTCGGACGAGGACCAAAAGTACATTAAAGTCACTCCTTGTGAAAGGGACCTGGACGGGAGGAAAGGCTCCTTATGGATATCGATATGATTCAACAGAAAAAGAATTTTCAATTATGGATGAAGAAATTGATAATGTGAAAGTAGTTTTTCAACTATACCAGAAAGACTTAGGATTTAGCGCGATTGCTACTAGGCTAAATCGTAAAGATACGAAGAAAGAATGGCGTTCTGATCACGTGAAGAATATTATTACTAACCCCTTTTATGCCGGCTATCTGACCTACAATAGAAGAATTGAGGGCTCAAATAATTCAATCAATGAAAACCGTAAAGATTGGATGATGATAATAAGTAATATCATACCAAAAGCGATTGAATTAGAAGAATGGGAAAACTGCTGGAGAATTTATACCGAAAAGAAGATCAAAAAGGTAAACCCAAAGTATTACACAACTAATTACTACTTTCAAAGTTTATTAAAGTGTAAAAAGTGCGATGTTCCTATGAAGTGTAAGAATCAAAAATCAAAAGGTTCTGGGAAGCAGTTATATATTTGCCTTGATTGCAGATTTAAAGTGGAAATCGAATTGATTCACAAACTTGTTACAAAGGTTTGTAAGGATATCGCAACAAAGAAAGCAGCGGAGATAAAGGATAAAGTTCAGCAAGAATACCATAAGGATAAGGGTCTGTACGAAATTGCATTGGTACAGAAAGAAAATGAGTTAATGTTAAATGAAACAAAGGTAAACAATGTTCAAAGGGAATTGAGTGTTTTATCCAGAAATAACCCCAATGATAATCAGGATTTTAGAAAAGCATTGGTAATTGCAAATCAAAATATAAATCAAGAAACACAAAATATAAGACGTGATATTAATATATTACAGAACAAAATCGACCTAATTGATGAGACGCTTAAAATGGAGCCATTCTGGAAACATTGGATTGACGATCTATATGAAAAGGTAAGTGATTTAAAAGAAACTAAGAAGCTTCGGCGATTTCTTGTAAATTACATTGATGAATTAGTCATTGATGAGGATGGTAAAATAGAGATGACCACAAAATATTTTGAGGATACATTTAACTACGAAATCCCCCTTTCTTAAACGAATAGAAAGGGATATTTTTTTGCCTTAAAATAGAATGATTGATTTTTAGATAATGGTTTAATAAAAACTAAACAATGGGAAATTCATAAACGCCGCTATAACCGACTTTTCGGCATAAAGGTAGGACAAGCTCGAAATTTTCGGCAACTACATAGTAATGCGATCGCTTTCCTACCTAAGCGCCGACCTACAGCCGCGTGAAGTCCACCTGAATGCTTGTCCATCATAGGGATTCTGGATTTGCTTGTCCCAATTTATAGGACGAGCATTTTAGTTGGTGTGACTGCATCGGCGAAAAGGTAGGAAAGTCAAGGCGTAATCGGCAGATAGCTAGGGGTGGAAAAGCCTGTTATTATAAGGATTTCAACTAAAGGCACTTTATATGGTGATCCAGGTATAAGAAGAGCAGAATTGGGGTCACTCCTGATGATTAGGACAGGCTTCCTTTAATAGATAGTTATGCAAACATACAATAGTAAACTTATTCTGGTAAAGTTAAATTGGTGATTTAATTATTGTAAGTTTACCCCAGTATCTTTACAAACCGGAGAAATTAGTAACTTTACATTAATCATTTTAATAGTTCGAGAGGAATTCCTTCTTACGACAATAAAGTTACAAGCATAAGTTGATATGGGTAAACTAACTGTTGTAATTTTACGAAAGTATAGTTACGTTTCTATTGATAACCGTGCTTGTCTTATTTAACCTAGCTCTTTTTTAGTGTAAGATAGGTAATATAAATACATTTTGATGCTCTTTTCAGTATTTTTAACTGTTATAGAATTTAGGAGGAAAAATAATGACCGAACAAGTGTCACAACAACAAATCAACTCTGTACTTTGGCAAGCGGCTGATACATTTAGAGGGAAAATTGATTCAAGTACATATAAAGACTACATTTTAACAATGTTGTTTATCAAATATTTAAGCGATGCTTATAAAGAGAATTTAGAAGAATATACAAAGCGATACGATGGTGATGAACAACGTATTAACCGTGCTCTGTCCAGAGAACGATTTGTTTTAGATGAGTTTTCAACTTTTGATTATTTATATAGTAAGCGTAATGACTCTGAAATTGGTGAAATCATTAACAAGGCATTGGAACGGATGGAAAATGAAAACACTGGAAAACTTCGTGGAGTATTCCGCAATATTGACTTTAACAGTGAGGCAACTCTTGGAAGAGCCAAAGAGAGAAACTCAATGCTTCGTTCATTGTTAGAGGATTTTAACAAGCTAACATTAAAACCTTCTGTTGTTGGTAATGAAGACGTGATTGGTGACGCCTACCAATATATGATTGAACGCTTTGCTTCAGATGCGGGGAAAAAGGGCGGAGAATTTTACACACCGGCAATGGCATCAGAATTATTGGCACGTCTTGTAAAGCCTGAAGAAAATGATCGGATTTATGATCCAACCTGTGGTTCTGGATCATTACTTATTAGAGTAGCTAACCAGGTTCCAAATAAAAAGGTTGCCATTTATGGGCAAGAACGTAACGGTGCAACGCATTCATTAGCGCTTATGAATATGTACTTACATGGGATTGATGATGCAAAAGTTGAATGGGGAGACACATTAGCCAATCCACTACATTTAGAAGAGGGAAAGTTAATGAAGTTTCAAGCTATTGTAGCTAATCCTCCTTTCTCATTAGATAAGTGGGCAATGGGATTTGCTGGAGAAGGAACAAACGATAAAAAATTTAAAATGGAATCAGGTCTTGATCCACATAGGCGTTTTGAATGGGGAGTACCGCCAAGTTCAAAAGGTGACTATGCCTTTGTTCAACATATGCTTTATTCATTAGCAGAAAATGGTCGTATGGCGACAATTTTGCCACATGGAGTCCTTTTCAGGGGTTCAAGTGAAGGGAAGATTCGTCAGCAAATAATTGAAATGAACTTACTTGACGCTGTTATTGGATTACCAGCTGGGTTGTTTTTTGGAACGGGAATCCCCGCGTGTATCATGGTTTTCAAAAAAGACCGTAAGCGTAAAGATGTGCTTTTTATTGATGCCTCTGGTGAAGAGAACTATGAAAAAGGGAAGAATCAAAACAAATTACGCGAGGAAGATATTCAAGCAATTGTAGACACATATGAAAAGTTTGAAACAAATGATAAGTATTCGTATGTAGCCACAGAAGATGAGATTAAAAAGAATGATTATAACTTAAACATTCCTCGTTTTGTAGATACTTTTGATGAAGAAGAGCAAGTAGATATGGAGAGGATTCATGGAAATATTGCAAATATAAAACAAGAGTTACAAGACGTAGAAGCACAGATGGAAAAGTTTTTAAAAAAGCTTGGATTGTAGGTGAAATATATGTATCAGGAAATAAAAGACAGGATTAAAGCGATAAGCCGTAGAGAAGTTCCAGAGGGGTATAAGACATCAGATTTGGGGATTATTCCAGATGATTGGAATATAAAAAAGCTAAGTGACTTGTCTGTTGTTATTACTAAGGGGACAACGCCAACTTCATATGGATTTGAATATCAAAGTAAAGGAATAAATTTTGTGAAAACCGAGAATATCCTAGAAAATGGGGATGTTGATATTGATTCTACACCTAAAATTAGTATTGAATGTGATGAGGTATTAAGTAGATCAAGATTGAATGAAGATGATGTATTAGTTTCAATAGCAGGAAGTATAGGTAAGACAAGCATTATTAAAGCTGAATATCTTCCGGCTAATACTAATCAAGCGTTAGCAATAATTAGGTTGGAACAACAGATTAATCCTCTTTATATTAAATACCTTTTAAGTAGTAGCTTATTCACTAGGTATTTTAATTCTATTAAGACAGTAGGTGCACAACCAAATCTAAGTCTTAAACAAGTTGGGGAATTTCAGATTCCTATTTTCAAAAATGATGAGATAAATGAAATTTGCAGGTTGCTTTCAACCTGGGACAAGGCAATTGAGCTAAAAGAAAAGCTAATCGACCAGAAAAAAGAGCAAAAGAAAGGATTAATGCAGAGATTACTATGGGGACATGTTCGTTGGGATGATGGTGATAATTTTACTATAGAGCAATTACAAGATCGTCATAACCAGATCAATAGTGGTATAACACCACGAGGGTTTCAAGAGGTGAAGAGATTTATCATACCTCAAGATTGGCAATTTATAAAGATGGATAAAATAGGTCAACAAATAACTAGTAAGAATAAGGAACATAAAATACTAAAAGTTCTTTCTTGTACTAAACATGGTGGTTTGGTGGATTCTTTAGAGTATTTTGGAAAACAAGTTTTCGGCTCTGACTTGTCAAAATATAAAGTAGTAGCAAAAGGTGACTTTGCATATGCAACAAACCATATTGAGGAAGGTTCAATAGGTTTGCAAAAAGAATATGATTACGGTTTAGTTAGTCCAATGTACACAGTATTTAGGGCTAACAAAGATATTGATAATGAGTTTTTATACGCATTGTTGAAGACTGAAAATTATAGAAGGATTTATAAATCAATGATGTCAGCATCTGTAGACAGAAGAGGTAGTTTAAGATGGAAAGAATTTTCTACGATTGAAATACCAATACCTCCATTAAAAGAACAAAAAAAAATTAGTGCTATCTTACTAACTGCTGATAAAGAAGTAAAAACTCTTGAGAAAGAACTTACCGAATTAAAACAACAAAAAGTAGGTATAATGCAATTACTATTAACAGGAAAAATACGGGTAAAAGTTTAATGCTTTTCTTTTTTTCTTCATTTATAATAACGGAGGTGTGAAAGTGGAGAGCGCTAATAGTTATGATGAACGTTATATTAGCCAGCAGCCTGCAATTGAGGTATTACAACGCTTAGGTTACATGTATTTAGCTCCTGGAAAAGTAGAGACTTTAAGAGAGAATCTACACAATGTTTTGCTGAATTCAGTATTAGAAGAAAAGCTAAAGGAGTTCAACTCCTACGAATACAAAGGATTTACCTATAAATTCAGTGACTCTAATATTCAGCAAGCAATCCGTGATCTGGACGAACCATTAACGGATGGTCTTGTCAAAACAAACGAAAAGACTTTTGAAACGCTTATGTTAGGGCGTACCTATACAGAATTTCTACCAGACGGTTCAAAAAAATCATTTACAATTCAATTTATTGATTGGGAAAACTTCGAGAATAATGATTTTCATGTTGTAGAAGAATTCTCAGTTGAACGTATGGATGGGCGTGGAACTGTTCGCCCTGACTTAGTGCTCTTTGTAAACGGAATTCCATTTGTGGTAATTGAGTGTAAGAAAGCATCTATTTCAATGGAACAAGGTATAAGCCAAATGGTTCGGAATCAAGGGAAAGACTATGCTCCTCAGTTATTTAAGTATGTTCAGATTGTCATGTCTACAAATAAAAACGAAACAAAATATGCAACATGTAATACGCCGAAAAAGTTTTGGTCTGTGTGGAAGGAAGAGCATGATAAATGGCTGCAAGCGCTATTGGATGAAACAGTCCAAGGTCGTTTACCGACAGTCCAGGATAAAAACATAGTCTCCTTATTCCAACCGGATCGTTTATTAGAGCTGACACATTTCTTTACGCTATTTGAAAAAGATGAAAAAAAGGTCACTCGTTATCAGCAATACTTTGCGATTAAAGAAATCCTTAAAACAATTGATGAACGAGATGAAAATGGAAATCGTCAAAGTGGTGTCATTTGGCACACACAAGGTTCTGGTAAGAGCTTAACGATGGTCATGTTGGCGAAGTACATCATGTCAAAGTTAGTTGATTATAACCCCAAAGTAGTAGTGGTGACAGACCGGGTGGATTTGGATGGACAGATACATAAGACATTTAATCACACAAGGTTAAAAGCTAGCCGTGCCAGATCAGGTAGTCATCTGGTTGACTTAATTAACGACAACAATGCTGATATTGTCACAACCCTAGTCCATAAATTTGATAAAGCTTCTGTAAAACAGAAACCGATTGAATCAAGAGATATTTTTGTTTTAGTAGATGAATCCCACAGAACTCAATACGGGGAACTTCATCATAAAATGAAAAAGGTTTTTCCAAATGCTTGTTACCTGGGCTTTACCGGAACCCCTCTTATGAAAAAAGAGAAAAGTACAATGATCAAGTTTGGAAAGCTGATTCATTCTTATACCATTGCCGACGGTGTGCGAGATAATACTATCGTTCCTCTTTTATATGAGGGAAAGATGATTGATCAGTCAGTAAATCAGCAAGCAATTGATAACCGGCTTAAAATGATTACACGTAACTTAAATGACAAGCAAAAAGATGAAGTCATGAAAAAATGGAGCATATTTGAACGAATTGCTTCATCTGATCAACGGTTGAGTATGATTGCTTATGATATTAATCAACATTTTTTAAACAACTATAAGGTGCAAGGCAGCCAATTTAAGGGGATGCTTGCCACAAATAGTAAGATAGAAGCAATCCGATACCTAGAGGCATTTGAGGAGTGGGGAGATTTAAACTGTGCAGTGGTGATTTCGCCTCCAGATCAGCGTGAGGGACATGAAGCGGTGGATACAGAATCAAAAGATAGAGTACAACGACATTGGAAAAAGATGATGGATCGCCACGGTACACCTGAAGCATATGAGGAGTCCATGAAAGAGGAGTTTGTTCATGGGGATGACATTGATTTACTAATAGTTGTAGATAAATTACTTACAGGTTTCGATGCTCCCAGGGCAACAGTTCTTTATGTTGATAAACCGTTGAAAGAACATACGCTCCTTCAAGCGATTGCAAGGGTGAACCGTCTTTATGAGGGTAAAGAATATGGTTTTATTATTGATTACCGTGGTTTGTTAGAAAAACTTGATCAAGCCTTAGAGATGTATTCAGGTGCGGGTCTGGAAAACTTCGACCCAAAAGACATAAAAGGTGCTATCCATGATGTGATTAGTGTCATCGGGCAACTGCGTCAGCATCACTCGGACCTATTACAGATATTTTCTTCCATAAAAAACAAACAAGATACAGAAGAATACGAAGTCTTACTTGAGGATGAAGAGTTACGAAATAACTTCTACGATGTGTTAAGTAATTTCGGTCGCAATCTTGGTATAGCATTAGAATCCGAAAAAATTTATAACGCACTACAGCCTGAAGAATTACAAACGTATAAAAAGGATTTAAAGTTTTATCAAGAACTACGAAAAAGTGTAAAATTCCGTTACTCTGACACGATTGATCATAAAGATTACGAAGCAAAAATGCAAAAGCTAATGGATAATTATATTGCTGCAGAACAAGTAATGCGTATCACAAATCCGGTTGATATTTTAAACGAAAAAGCATTTGAAGAAGAGTTGGATCGATTAGGGTCCAAAAGAGCAAAAGCAGATGCTATTCGTACTCGTTTATCCAAAAGTGTAAGTAAGAAATGGGATGAAAACCCTGCATTTTATAAAAGCTTTTCAGAACGAATTGAAGAAGCGATACAAGCGTATAAAGATAAACGTATTTCAGAAGCAGAATACTTAAACAAAATGAAAGAAATTGTGAAGGATTATCGAGAAGGTGAATCGACCGGCGATTATCCAGATGTAATTAAGAAGAATCCGAATGCTCAAGCTTTTTATGGTGTAACAAAAGACATTATGGGTGAAGTGAATGAAACGACAGCGAGCTATGAGGTCCTAGGTGGTTTAGCGTTAGACATGGATAAAATCATACAAGAACACCAAAAGGTTGATTGGCACGATAATATCGAAATTCATAATCGTATTGCCCAAGAGTTAGATGATCTCCTATTTGATTTTTCAAAAGAGCATCAGGTCAAATTAGATTATGATGAAATTGATAAGATTATTGAGCAGATCAAAACAGTTGCTCTAAGACGTTACTAAGGCTGTGACAACATGGAAAAACATCAAATAGCGTACGGGAATAAGAAAATTGACTTTGTCATTGAACGGAAAAAGGTAAAAAACGTTAATCTGAATATTAAACCTGATATGACCGTGGCTGTTTCAGCTGCTGAAAATGTACCACTCGATTTTATATATGACTTTGTTAAGGGCAAAGCAAGTTGGATTTCAAAACAAGTAAAACATTTTGAAGACGTGCAGCCATATAAGCAAAGTGAAAGGGAATATGTTAGTGGTGAATCCATTAAATACCTGGGCAAGCAGTATCGCTTACGTGTAAAGCCGGCAGAGGATGAAGAAATAGTAAAGTATTATCGTGGTTTCATATATCTATTTGTAAAAGATACAAACGATTATAGTCGTAAATCCAAACTAATGGAGAATTGGTATCGTAAAAAGGCTCATTTAGCATTTGAGGAGTCTTTAGATAAACTGTATCCATTAGTACAAAAATATGGAATTGAAAGACCAAGCATGGATATGCGGGTCATGAAAGCAAGGTGGGGTTCAGCATTAGTGGACTCTAATACAATCCTTCTCAACCTTGATTTACTCAAAGCACCGAAACATTGTATTGATTATGTTGTGTTGCATGAGTTGATTCACTTTAAATACAATGATCATAGTGATGGCTTTTATAAGATGCTTTACTCCTTGATGCCGGATTGGGAGAAGCGGAAAGATATTTTGGATGGGGAAATTGTTAGGGAGTTATGAAAAAGTTGACGAGGTTCTTTTTTAACACTTTAATCTTCAAGGCAGCTACTATATAAATACAGCTGCCTTTTTATTTAACTTACAACAATAAGATCAATATTAATTGGTGTACATTCTTTATTGAAAATGTGGGGGAATTTGATGAAAATCAAAAGAACAAAAATATGGAATTATAGAAACCTAGATGGAGTGGAAGTTTTTCTACACCCGGAAATCAATTTTATAGTGGGAGAAAATAATTTAGGGAAATCTAATTTTTTAAGAATGTTAAATACAATTTCAAGTTCTAGATACTTTAGAGACGAGGACTTTAACAATCAAAAGGTTTCGATTGAAATACATATTACTTTCGAATTGGAAGAAGAGGAAATAGGAATCTTTGACGATTACTTTTCTCCAGAGGAAGAAGTAAACAATATAAATGTTATTCTTAAGCAGGAATCTCCAGATGATATTTTTAAATTTTTTCATGCTGAAACCGAGGAAGAGATTACATATAAATCAATAAAACAATTAAATTTTATTAATTACTCTTCCTTAAGGAACCCACAAAGCGAATTAAATTTTGACAAAGGAAAAGGTGGAGGGAAATTTTTAAAATACCTTGTTGATAGGTATTTAAGCGAAAGTCATGAAGAACAAAATGAATTTATAGATAAAGATCAATTTACTAATTTATTGGATTATTTAAACCGTAGCATTGAAAAGATTGAAACGATTAGTGATTTTTCAATAGCTGCACATTTAGATAGTGAGGTTGAAAAAGTGCTATCTAAATTGATCGTTTTAAAGGGAAAAGGAGAACACTATTTAAACGAAATGGGTTATGGAGTACAGTTTTTGAATCTTATTCCATTGGTTATTATCGATAGGATTTATAGCATAGTTGAAAAACAAAATAAATCGATGAATACGATGTTAGAAAATGATGATGGTTTAAGATTTTTACCTGTTATTATAGGAATTGATGAACCTGAAATTCACTTACACCCATATATGCAACGTAGTTTAATAAAGTATTTGTCAGATATTACGTCTGGTGATGACTCTAATTTTAACAGTCTAATAAAAGAGTTGTTTAATGTAGAACAGGTATTCGGACAACTTATTTTCGTTACACATTCCCCATATGTAATTAAAGATAACTATAAGCATATAATCAGGTTTTATACCGATAGCAATGGTGATTTAAGTGTGAAAAGTGGTACGAATATCCATTTTCAACCAGACGTTGAAAAACATCTCAATAAAAACATGGACTTAGTAAAGGAAGCTTTTTACTCTAGGGTGGTTCTAATTGTTGAAGGTGAAACAGAAGAAGGGGCTTTTCCTATATTTGCAAAGCGTATGGGTATTGATTTGGATAAGTTCGGAATTGGGATAGTCAATGCTGGAAGCGTTAATAGTGTACCCCCTTTAATGGAATTATTTAATGAATTTGGTGTTAAAACAGTTGGAGTAATAGATAAAGACCAGGGCAATAGTATCAGAGAGGCATTTAAAGACTTAAGTAATTTATATCAGACTGAATTGGTAGACTTTGAAGAAGAAATGACTAATTATTTTGGAATATGTGATTACGCGTCATTCTTAATTGAAAACCTTCCTGAGAAAAGAAGCTTACTGATTGGAGCAGCTAACAGATTAAATATTAGTATAAACCGATCTAATCCTGACTTGCATGAAGAGTTTAGTTTATTAGAACCTCACGACTTATTTTTGTTAAAGGAAGAATTGAGAGATAGGATGTCTAAACAATTCTCTAATTTAAAAGGCATAATTATGGGGAGAGAATTAGCAACCTTTGTAAGCGAAATCCCTCAAGTGTACAAGGATGCTATTAAATGCGCAGTGGGTGATATAGATGAGTAAGGAAACGAATGCACATGATAAATTCTATGAACTTCACGGTGATGACGAATCACAGTTAAATGCAATTTATTCTACAGCAAATAAAATAATGGTTGAAGCACCGGCTGGTTATGGAAAAACCAAAACATTAATAAGTAAAATTGCATATGATATCATTCAAAAAAACGTTATAAATCATAAGAAAATTCTTGTCATTACTTTTAGCATTAATGCAGCGCATAAAATAAAAAGAGATATCACTTCGGAATTACCAATCCTACTCCAAGATCAATTAGAACCTGATACTAAAATTGCTACTAAAAAACTGCTGGTTACTAATTATCATGGATTCTGTCGAAGAGTCCTAGGTAAATATGGTTATCTAATTCATAAAAACCTAAAGAATATAGATCAAATACAAATTATTAACTTACGTGTAGATAGCACCCTCACGACAAAAGAAAAGGAAGTAATTCATGCCCTTGAAAATAGCATAAGAAATTTAAATTCGAAGGGTATAGAACAATATAAAGACAGCTACTTAGACATTCTTGTTTCAAATTTACTGCCTAATAACTTCATCACACATGATGGTATTATTCTATTGACAGAAATGTTATTTAAAAAATTCCCAAATGTTCTTAAGTTCTACCAAAAGATATTCTCATCCATTATTATAGATGAGTTTCAAGATACAAACTTGCTAAATTGGGGGCTTATGAAATTATTAATAAATGAAAATATGAAAGCTCAATTTTTTGGAGACTCACTTCAAAAGATATATGGATTTATTGGTGCAATTCCTTACTTACTCGATGAAGCAGCAGAATACTATAATATGGAGTATCACCACTTGCAAAAGAATTACCGTTTTATGGATAACGAGGAAATGCTGTTGTTAGATAAAAATGTAAGGGCTGTTGCGAAAAATCCACAAAGCCCGGACATAATTAGTCAGAGTATTGTTAATTTAAACCTATACGAATCCCAAACTGAAGAAGCACAAGGGATAGTGGATTTAATACAAGCGTTACCTCTTCACGGTACAAAAGAAAAGATCTCAATTTTGTTTAGACAAAGAGGTAAGAATTTGGATAAAGTTTTGGAAGTTCTAGATGAGAATAATATTACTTATTTTAATGGTTTATATTTACAGGATGAAGATCCAACATATATAGAATTTCACAATAAATGTCTGAATAAGTTTATTGAATTTATTGGTGGGAAAAATTCAATAACTAAAAAAAGTTTACGTGAGTTCTACTCAATATTTAGTTTAGAAGTTACTAAACAAACAATAAAAACAAAAGCGTTATTAACTTTATTAGAAATCTTTGTAGACAATGTATCCAAAGAAACAATTTGGAAACATTTTTCTTTTGAAGAACGCAGAAGTTTTATTCTTAATTTCTTTTCAGGTAAGGGGTTAAAAAACTATATAGAATATGTAAATGAGAAAGTAATTATTTCTACTGTATTTGGAGCAAAAGGACTGGAATGGGATTATGTTATAATTCCTGATTTAGAAAAAGACTCCATGCCAAATTACATGGGGATGTGCAAAGAGTGTTTGTACAAAAAAAACTGCGAACTTCAGATACATGAGGAAAACGAAAGTGACTTTATCGATGAATTGGGTGTATTCTATGTGGCACTCACAAGGGCAAAAGTACAAACTTACTTTACAGCAAGCAAAAAAAACGGTTATGGATACCCAACAAATATTACATGTTTTTTGAAGCTTCCAGGGATTAAAATTAACTATACTTCTAATAAAACTATGATGAGTTGATTTGGGCATGAATGTTGAGGATAGAGGTGTGATTTATTATGCAAATTCACCTCTTAGTTCATGAACTTTTGACTCCATCGATTCTAACCAATAGGTAACAAGCTCCACACCATCAATTAACTCTATATTTAGTTCCTTGGCATATACTTTGGCTGCCGATGTAAAGTCACTAGTGGTTATAACATAACCACCTATGGCACCCTGCTTAACCATATTTGAATGTATCAGTGCTATTGGGCTAAAATCTAAATCATTTTTATAAACCTTTACTTGACCAAGATATAATCCATCTTCACGGTCATGTTCAAAATCAACACCAAAATCACCAGAATTTGTAGTAGTATAGGCTTTACCACCAAACACTTTCTCCATTATATCGGATACAAAGTTTTCAAATTCATATGGAGTTTGCTTGAGAAAGATATTTGTTGCCTTTTCGAAAACAATTTCATTATCTTCATTCCTTTTTGTTGGATAATTAAATCTAGCCGCTAACCCCATAGCCATAGTTCTCTTAAGATTTAAGCCAGATTCAATCTTGCGAGCAATTAATGATGCCTCATAATCACTTCGTTTCTTTATATACCAGATTAAACCACCGATTATAAGGAACTGTATCGTCAAAATAATTTCCATACTATCACCTCATTATCAATGTAGGCATAATTATAACTTTATATTCAGTTATTGAGCTGCTTTATTACTGGAATTTCTATGTGTAGTCAAACAAAAAATCGTATTCTTGAATAGGTATCACAGTTTCACTTGTGAAAAAGTGAAGAAAAAGCAATAAACTGTCTCGGTTCTGGTACTACTAATAACAACTTCAATACTGAAAAGTATCTTCAAAGTACCGCCACAAAAGCCTTTCGGAAAAAACACCTCTACGAAAGGAAGGCTGGGCTTCCTATTGGCATCAGCGAATCCTAAGGGAAATGGACCTGACGACTTCAGAAGCGATTGAATTTGCTTCATTAAACGCAAGCGTGGTGCAACCATCCAAACAACAAATTAACCCGTATTACCTGGGTCTAAAGATCTTTGAAGACATCGAAGAACGGTACAACAATCCAACCGATGAAATGCTCGAGTTAGGAGTAGAACCGAATTCAGGCCGGGAAAAGATGTTTGAGGTTCGTGAAATTGAATCCGACATTTCATTTATCCGTAACTACTTAACAAAAGACCTTGTCCGGCAGGAAGATATGTATTTGTTTGAAAAGCAGGGGCGCGATTACAAAATCACAGATAAAGATTACGAAAATGTAAGAGAGCAACTTATTTCGATGCGGGTGAACGGTGGATTTCCGTTTTTAAGTGTAGAAGACGGTGACTATATGCGAAACGGTGAACTTTATTTGGTTCATAGCTATGAAGGAACCGAATTGAACCTTCCATATTTAGAAAATGTACTGCCATACATCTATCAGCTATGGGGACGGATTGTAAACATGGAAACGTATGTTGAGGATAAGAAGGTTCTGTATTCGTATGACGGGAAGAAGGTACACCGGAAGTATGTATAGAGGGACTTGAATCTCCGACAGTTTCTAATATACGCAGGCGGTATAGTTTAATAATCCCTAGAAGTGGATTTCCATTGAATTGATGGAAGTAGTCTTTAATATCTAATCACGTATAATTTGGCATTAGATCAGGTTGTATTTTTTATATGATGGAAAGAAGATGCCGGAGATATGATTGAATATCTCCGGCATCTTCAATTTGTAAATTTAACAACACAGGTGTAATTTACAACTAAAAATGTGTATAACAGTCAATCACAAACTCTCACTAGACTACTGTTACTGATTTGATCTTGAAAGTTGGGCCTCAAATAAATCTATAATTTCCAGAAATCTTTCAGCTTCTCTAAATGTATGATCAGCTAGGAGTGGATGAATATTACTTTTAATGCGACAAGCCTCTATTAACTCTCTAGCTGTTTTCTTAAAATCTCGTAATGAAACTACTGAAACTCTGTTTTGATCCAAGAATTGATCCAGTATTGGTACGGTTTTAGATTGCGGACGCATAGAGTCTAAATCAACTGCCTGAAAAACAAGTTGATCGAAATCATGGCTAAATTCCCTAGCCTGTTCCACTAGCTGTCTTTCGGAAGGATCTAAAAGATGTCCGATAAATTTGGAATGGTCTGCCATAATCTTTAAGAAAAATAGATTTTCTTGGATAATTGTATCAGGTTCGGGGGCAAGTTTTCCTTCGTTGAGGTCTTTTAATCTGTTGGCAAAATAAGCTGCTTCTCTGCTAACATGGTCAACTAATAATGGAAAGTTATTTGTTCGAATTTCACAACGTAAAGTTAACCCTAAAACTTTCCTTTTGTAACTCCAAATGGCAACAGCTGCCTGATAAACCTCTTTGTTAAAATCTTGAACTTGGCGCAAATCCGAGTTTACAGAAAACCTTGCCAACTTTTCTTCTATTCGATCAAAAAGGGCGATGAACTGTTGGGCTTCTTCAATTAACTGGTTCTGTTCATAGGTAAATCCCAAGCTTAAAAATAAAGCATGCTCCTTCATAATTCTCGACCAAAATTGAATTTCATCCAAGGATCTCATTACAATTGGATTCGTCAATATATCCCCTCCTGATTTCGCTCTTCCTTCCTAT
>NZ_JBMERP010000083.1:0-15662 GCF_049310925.1 Virgibacillus sp. DJP39
CTGGATGTTTGCAAAATACGACCTGAAGTATCTAGAAGATCCAAAAGGTGCATTTGGTGAAGCAGAAGTTATTAAAACAATGGTACGCAAAGGATTAAAAGAAGAAATGCCAAATGCTGCAAAAGTATTGGATCAATTTTCTTGGACTCCAGATGACATGCAAGCGGTTATGCTTGAAATTACAAATGGAGCAGAGCCAGCTGAAGCTGCAGCTGCATGGGTAAAAGATAATGCTGACAAAGTTGCAAAATGGACAGAAGGCGTAGAAAAAGTTGATGGTAAGGAAATTGAGTTAGCTTACGTGGAATGGGATTCAGAAGTAGCTTCTACACACGTAATAGCTGAAGTATTGAAGAACCAAGGATTCGACGTAACAGCAACTCCACTCGACAATGCTGTAATGTGGAAAGCAGTTGCTAATGGTGAAGCTGATGGAATGGTAGCTGCATGGTTGCCAGCAACACACGCTGATCTTTATGCAGAATACAAAGACCAAGTAGTTGATCTTGGCGAAAACTTACAAGGTGCCAAAATTGGTCTAGTTGTACCGAAATACATGGATGTAAAGTCCATTGAAGATTTGAAACCTGCTGAGTAAGTTATTATAGAGTTGCAAGAGCCACAAACAAAAGCAAATGTGCTATTGTTTATACAAATTGAACAATAGGAGGAATAGGATAGTGGCCGAAGAAAAGTATCGCAAATACCGAACTGGTCAAGGTGTACCTGTTGAAGGTGAATACATTTGTCAATCTGGAAAACGTGCAAAACTTAATATAAGAGACAATTTTCCTGTATGTCCTTTAAGTAACAAAGAAACTACATGGACACATGAATAACAAGAAATAAAAAGAATACATGAAGCTACTTACGGACAAACTATTACTTGTTTAACTATATTTTTCAGGAGGTTTAAAAAATGGGAATGTTCAGCGGTAATCAGGCACAGGAACCAATGCATTATGGAGAAGCTTTTGGTGTTTGGACAGCATATTCTGTTGCCAAAGGACAATTAGCTGCTTATCAAGTCTATTACAATCATGTGGGTGATGAAGAATTAAAGAAACTGCTTGGTGAAATGGTTGAAAATGTTATTAAACCGGGTATCGAGGAAACTGAAGCGTTACTAAAACAAAACAGCCTGGGCTTACCAGTAGCCCCACCTGAACGCTCTGAAGCTAATAGAGAAGATATTCCTGTAGGAGCAAGAATCATGGATCCAGAGATATCTGCAGTTATTGCCAGAGACGTGGCCGAGGGGCTGGTAGCCGACAGCATGGTTATTGGGCAATGCGTACGAGAAGACATTGCCATGATGTTTGGTCAATTTCATATGAAGAAAGCCCAAATGGGAGCAAAATTATTAAGATTAAACAAAAAGAAAGGTTGGATTATCCAGCCACCACTTCATAAGGTAAGTAAAAATAACCAGACAGACTAACTAACCAAAAAGCGTTCTTAGTTATTTACAGCCTTTCAACAAGCAACCCCCCTTTAAAAAGGGGGGTTGCTTTAATTTTTACTTTTCTGCCTTAGATAGAGGAAGCTGATCCAGAAAGCCAAGTTCTATCATTAAGTTTAATGTATCTTCACCATATAAAGCAATTTCTCCCATTAAACGGGTTAACTCTACCCCTACGTCTTTTCTCATCGTGGTTGCTATTGCTCTTCCATATCGTCCTACTGTAGATGAGGCAAACACAGAAATCTTAAAAAGCATTAAACGTTCTGAAAAAGGGGCAACCTTACTGTCTGTAACTTCACTTTCCCATGTTGGTTGCTGTGGCAAATCATCCTCCGTTAATAACTTCTGTAAAACCGCCATTTGTTTTTTTGCCATTTGTTCACCACGTTTAAAGTTTTCTGCTAACTTTTTCGAAGTTGTTATCTGAATAAACGCTCTCAAAAATTCTCTTTCTACCTCAAGGTTTCTGTAGAGAGAAACAATTTCCATAATTTCCTGAGAATTTAACGGGCGACGTCCTGCTAACCAGCCACCTGCAAACGATTGTTTATGTACTTTCTCAATGCTTCCAGGAATGGGTAGATAAATTTTTGGAAGAAACAGCCCTTTCCTTTCCATTAAAGTTACAACTTCATCCAAAAATTTGATTGTTCTCGTAATACATGTAAGGTAATATTGACGTACATCAGAGCGCGTTGCTTCAGATAAAGCAACAGAATAAACTGTTCCAGCATCCTGTGACAAAATATATTTCACTAGTAGGATCATGTTGTCCCCAAAGAGAGCTGGAGCATCATAATTGAGGTCCTCACTAGTAAATGCTTGAGGCCGAGGGTGACCAGACTTTTCAAATAAGTTCTTTGCCTCGTGAACTTCATATGCCGCAAGATCAAGCGCATGCTTATCAAGTATCTCTACTAAATCCGGATCAGTTGCAGTTTTGGTAAAGTATCTCGTTACTCCAACAGCCATGCTATTACCCATGTAGCTGTTAAATAGGTTAGTTACTTCTTGAGTTGTTAGTATATTTGTATTTTCCAAAGAATTTACCCCCGAAATTAATAGGTTGTTTTGTTTAAAATCCCCTATGTCCTAATCTTTATGCTTCTTCACCGATAAGCTCATATTGCTACTCAACTATTATCTGAACCAAAGAAATTCCGAAAAGAGTGAACAGTAGCCTCTCGGTTAACTGCTGCTATAGAGGTTGTCAGCGGAAGTCCTTTTGGACATACTTGAACACAGTTCTGGGAATTGCCACACCCTTCAAGACCTCCCTCACCCATAAAAGCTTCAATCCTTTCGTCTTTATTCATTTCCCCAGTTGGGTGTGCATTTTTTAGACGAATTTGAGAAAAAACAAATGGACCTAAGAAATCTGACTTATCGTTAACGTTTGGACAGGCTTCTAAGCAAACTCCACAGGTAAAGCACTTAGATAACTCGTAAGCCCACTGACGTTTTTTCTCATTCATTCGGGGACCTGGACCGATATCATAGGTTCCGTCAATTGGTATCCATGCCTTTACTCTTTTTAATGCATCAAACATACTCTCCCTATCTATTATCAGATCTCGTACAACTGGGAAAGTGGACATTGGCTGCAAACGAATAGGTTGTTCTAAATTGTCGACAAGAGTCGAGCATGCCTGTAAGGGAAAGCCATTTATTAACATCGAACAAGTACCACAAACTTCCTCTAAACAGCTCATGTCCCATTGAACCTGCGAGGTAGTATTCCCGTTTTTATTAACTGGATTTAGACGAATATCCATTAAAGCGGAGATTATATTCATATTCGGTCTGTATGGAATTAAAAATTCTTCTTCGTATGATGGCGAATCATGTTGATCCTGACGCTTAATAATTAGATGAATTTGCTTCATTTAAATTCTCCCTTTTGTTTATTTTGTAAATGAACCAGTCTTCCCAATCTTAAGACAAAATTTCCGAGGCAGTTAAATTATGGTTTCTAGCCTTCTTCATGTTGTCTTCTGAATATCTCAGATTTAGAACCCCAGTAACTGTTGCCGACGAGTCTTTTTTATACCAATGACCCATAACCTGTATTACATTGTATAACTTATAAACACATACTTTGTAAGCATCAAATTCCCATATGCTATTATTGGGACCTCTCTGAAAGGTTAGGATATTTTTACGATTCATAATTTCTTCCTTGTGATAAGTAAAAACAAAAGGTTTTATGTACAAAATTATTTTCATCCTTTTAGTATTAGTATTCGTATTTTAGAGAATTTCTATTCGTAGCCTTTCTAGTTAATTAAGCTGTAAGGTATTCTGGTTCTGGGGTTAGAATAATCGGCTTATCGCCCATTTGGTGAGAAAGGCCCTGCCATGTTTGATATTGTCTACATATGTTATAGTATCCAACTACAAGAATGAGAAAATGTGATATACCTTTAGGCAATGATTAAATTGATACAAAATTATTACTTATTCTTCAAAAGTTGGTTGGCAAGAATAAAACCTTACCAATAATTTTTAACTCAATCGAACGCTAAATTATGTGTTAAGTGGGAGGTGATAAATCATGAGTTTCGGAGGATACCCTCAAGGTGGCCAAAATGGATTTATTCTGCTAGTTGTTCTATTTGTCTTACTAGTAGTAGTAGGAAATAACTACCCAACAGGTGGTTATTAGATTTTAAGTACTGGTTAAAGTCACTTCCTGGTGGAAGTGACTTTTTTTACTTTCGTAATTTTTTTTGGTGCTTAACAACATCTGAATACTCGGAAATCCAATACATTTTTATAAAGGTTAGTTAAACGATTATGTTCATCTAAAATATCAAGGTATTTATCATCTATATGATCTGAAAGAATGTAGTCCGAAGCATTCTCTATATCACTTTCATCAAGTTGAAACTTATCTTGTGCACTCACATGGTTAAAGCCACCATTTCGAAAAAGCAAAAACCATTCTTCTTTTGATAGTAATTGAGAAATACCATAAAATTCTTTTAATAACTCCTCTTCTTCTTTGGGAATAGACTTTTCTAATACCATTTCAGTCGCGAGTAATACACCGGTTGGTTTAAGCACTCTTCTTAATTCCGAAATTGTTGAAGGTATTGTTGTGAAAGCTATGACTGATTCCGATAGAACGATATCAAAAACCCCGCTTTCAAACGGCAATCCTTCAGTATTTCCGAGCCTTGTTTGAATGGGCAAACTTAGGGATGTAAACCTTTGTCTAGCTTTGTCTAACATAACTTTGTTAGAATCTAAAGCGGTAACATTACATTTATACCTTTTAGCAATGTATGCAGATGTTTGTCCTGTGCCACAACCAGCATCTAGAACGGAAAAAGATTTCTCAATTTTTTCATTTGATACTATTTTTTTCGTTAGTTGAAGACCTCCTGGGTGTGCCCCTCCTATACCAAAACTTGTTAAACAATCCAAATATGTTTCATTCATAATTTTATCCATTCCTCTCGCTTCGTTCTATGCACAAATCACTAAGAAATATAGTTGTGCCGATTGATTGTCAATCTACAGGAGTTATTTTATGTTAGAAATTTCTAGTCGTTCACTAACCTTTTCAACATATGTTAAATAAAGATTTGTTATTCTTGAACAATTATCAAAAAGATACATATTGTATTGCATCAATTATTTTTAGGGGTAGATTAAATTTGAGTATTGTTCGAACCGATAAGTGGCTACTAAACTCACATGACAAACCTGTTGAAATCTGTGGAAGGATTAAGGAACAATTTGATGGTGCTACAGCTCATGAAATATATGATCACTTAAAGCGATTCGGAATGTACCGTCTTCCTTTTAACAATGGACATGATCGAATTAAGAAATTGCAAAAAAATAATAGCTGGCAAATTGTTAATGATGAACAACGAATACTTCAAAAGTTATGGGATGGTCCAAATGTTCCAATCTATATTTTCCCTTCAGATTCAAGCAACAAAAAAATGAAAAGAGAACAAAATGGAAAATCTGGTTTAGCTTTCGAAGACAAACTCTTTTTATTTATTTCAGAAGACACAAAAGAAAAGGAGTTAAGAGCATTATTTACTCACGAGTATAATCATGTATGCCGATTATCTAACTACCATAAACATGAAAGAAACTATGTTTTACTGGACACAATTATATTAGAAGGTTTAGCTGAAAATGCAGTTAGAGACAGGTTTGGAGAAGATTTGCTAGCCACCTGGACATCGTATCACTCGATAGAAAAACTACAAAAGCTTTGGAGTAACTTGATTTTCCCACATCGCAATACCCCGAAATCCAGTTTTAAACATCAAGAACTGTTATACGGTTCACAGTTACACCCTAATATGACTGGTTACTCTGTGGGATATTACTTGGTCAATAAATTTATGCAGGAAAATAACATTACATTTAAAGAACTCATAATTATGGAGACTGAAGAAATAGCACAGGTTAAAGATAGTTCTAAGAGAAAAAAATAACTGTCGAGAGATTACTCGACAGCTTAACAGACGAATAATCGTCTGTTTTTATTTTATTACCAGTAGAAAGCAGGAAGCAAAGCCAGAGCAGCGATGGTGCCTAAAGCTATTCCAGCCCCAAAGCCACCATATCCGTAACCATATCGACCGTATCTGCCGTATCCATACCTCGGACGACGATAATAACCATAGCCAAAACCACCTAAATTTCTACGTCTAATAGGTTGTAAATAAACTCTGTTTCCATCAACATGACGAATAATTCCTCTGTGAATACCACCATTATTAGTTCTAATTTCAACTGCTTTACCCCTATACCTTTCGCACAAACCATGATAATGTCTAACTGACATTTTTTCACCCCCATTTACATAAGCATATGACATTATATGAGGGAGAAAAATTATAGTAAAGGACAAATATATCAGGGTATTAGCGGAAATTAATAGATGATAAATAATACCAGCCGTTCGCGCTCATACTTTTTTCTAATCCGGCTTACATACATACAACATAATTTTATCCATATATACCCAAGTAGGAATATCTTTTAAATGTTGAATTAATATAGAAAATAAGAAAGAACAGTTATCAATCGATAAATTAAAGTCAACCTCAATCCCTTTCCAGTCCACATGCTGAATTATTTCTTCGCTAATCTCTTTTACGAATAATTTATCTTTTCCAGCTTGATTAAATGGTATAAATATATCATTGTATACAACAAAAAGTGATGTAGTGTGGTCTTTGAACGTTTTGATGGTATCAGTCAGGTAGTTGACATGATAAACTTTTTTAAGTTGGTTAAACAGTTTTTCAATATCACCATAATTCACTTTTTCTAGCTCACCAAATTTATAATCTGCCCAGCTATCTTCCTTCAAATATCCTGGAAGTACTTGTTCTAAAAGTAGTAAAACAATAGCAAAGGTTTTTGCAAGATCCTTTATTTCTTTTATCAAGGCATTACAGTGTGGCTCACTTTGTATAAAATCGTAATCGGATTGCTCCTGTAAGATAGTTGAAGTTGCACCTTCAATACTTGCTTGAACCTTTCCAGCCAGAAAGTTTACTGCATCACTCACTGATTGATTTTGCGAAATATAATCCCACACGCTTTTAAATACTTTTTCATTTACAGCAAGCTGTTGAAAGAAGAGTGGAGCTTCGTGCAGATTAAACTCTTTTTTAATTGCAGTGTAAATTTCTTTGATTTCTTTACTTGCTTCCTTGGGAGTTATTATCGTACTCTTTTTCCTGTTCTTTATTTCCTTTTCTGTTACACCAATTCCAACAATACCACTCCCCTCTATTTCATGGATAATAACATCTTGTACAAACACCTTATGAATACCTTTATGATCTAAATTGTTCCCAACAAGAAGTTGACCAAGTTGAAGAATTCCCTTTACTTTTTCTACTTTCAACTTATCAATGTGATATTCATATACAGGTAGCTTCATCACGTATTTCTGATAATTAAACAATTCATTTTTCAATTTATTAATTTCATTCTTGTGTTCATCTTCACGGGTCATAGATCTCACCTACCCTACTAACCGATAATCACGGTTTTTTCCGTGCCGAATATACTACAATATATATATTCAAAAGGAGGATTTTAATGTCCTTATCAAAAGTCTATGGAGAAAATTCAACTAATAATTATGATCCCACTAATGAAACAACTACAGAAAAAGTTCCACGTACACCTAGACTTGACGTCTATGAATCTGAAACAGTTTACTACTTGCGACTAAGTATACCTGGGGTAAAAAAAGAAAACTTGACTGTTCATTTTAAAAACGTAACTGATCTTGAAATTCAGGGATATGTGAAACCGAGTCATCCCGTACACATAGACCGCTTAATTACACAGGAGATTTTTGAGGGTCCTTTCTACCGATTTGTACGCTTTCCAACCACAATACAACCTGAATCAATTCATTTCGATTATTATGGGGGTATCCTGGAGATATTTGTTGAAAAAAATGTTAGTGAAGGTGAAAGCTAAATGGCCTCCATCGAACCAATTGGAATAACAATCATTGGTGGAATTAAAATAAATGCACTTGATAACACATCGATTAATGCGATTGGTGAAAATTCGTTTCAGGCATTGAACAGTGTAACAAAAAACAACATCATGTCGGGGAGTTTATATGGGGACTTTAACTTTAATAATTTGCAGCCGTTTGGGTCTGTTATAATTGATCCTGAGAGAATAGATACTGTAGTACCAGCCGTTACAACTACTGGAATCGGAATAGAGGATTAACTAGTTTATAATTTTAATTGTTTTTTTTACTTAAAAATGTGGGTCAAGATATTCCTTCTTGGAAAACTTGGCTAAAAATCTCCCTTATTAGTGACAAAAAGAAGGTTATCGCTTATCTAACGATAACCTTCTTTTTGATTAGAAGATACCCAGCCCCAAAGATTTGGATCTTCTTGGAATGTATTCTTTACTTCGCGTGAAGAGTAAACTTTTGTTTTATCATCAATCGATTCGATAAATTCCGGGTCATTTAATATCAGATTATCCGGTCTCATTTCGATGTCAGATCCGTCTCCGTATGCATTTCCGACACCATTATTTGTTTTCGACTCACTGGAAAAGTCAGACAGTTCACCTTTTCCAATTATAAAGGCAGATGTACCGGAAATTTGAAGTATTTTAACATTGACAATGTTTACCTGAACGTCTGAGATAATAGCCTCCCTCACTTTCTAATCAAATGGAGTATTTTCAAAAGGATTGATTTTTTCAAAAATTAGTGTTGTCACCCCTTGATCGACATGTACAGTATAGTTGTCACTTTTCACTGGATAAGGGAGGATAATATCCCGCTCTACAAGTACTTTGGATAGCTCCGTGTCCAGCTTGCGTATAGCCGTTAGTGGTTGCTCAGATTCTAACTTTGCTTTTATTTTCATTTTCTCCTCTGATAAAAACGCTGCTTTTACTTGCCGCGTTTCTTTTATACCTGGAATATATGCTAGCACAAATAATTCCTTATCACTTTCCCATATCTCAATTGGAAAATGTTGACGCTTATTGTGTCTTTTATTTGCTCCAATACCGTTAATATTATTCCAAAATTCTTGATTAAACACTGAGTTATATTGCTCCATCGCATCTTTAACTTGTTCCAAATAATCAGTTGGAAATTGTTGCGCGTTCATCTTACCCAAGTTTCCAAAAGGATTATTGCCTTGGAAAGGATCCATCGTTATCCCCCTTATACTACTGTTTTTTTATTCTATTCACTCAAACGCCTAATTGTGAATTTGATTGTATTACGGTTAAATTCATGAACGATCAAGACTTTTTTCCATTAGTGTGGAGGTTTCTTCAAATCCAAGTTCTTGATAAAGCTTTTTTATGTCATTTCCTGAAAATACATTCAATTGAACTTTTCTGTACCCCTCTTCTTTAAATTTAATTAATGCTTTTTGACATAGAAGTTTCGCTATTCCGTTTCTGCGGTATTGTGGTATCACATAAAGTTCTGGAATAAAACCAACTTGCTCGTCTGTAAAAAAATCGATTGTATCCCCCAGCCCAATCCATCCTTTAATTATTTTATTTTCCACATAGACAAGATAAAACCCACCATTAGACAGAAATGGAGTTATCATTTCAAGAGCTTTTTCTTTTTCCTCAGCAACATATCCCATTGTTGCTTCTTTCATCACATCCAAACAGTGATCCAAAATCATTTGTGTCTCATGATTGGTAGCTCTCCTAATTGTCATCAGTCCTCAAGCTCCCTCTGCTATTATTTTTTGGTAAAGGTTGAAATAATCGGTCTAATCTGACTGTACATACTGCTTACTTGCTGAGCGACAGTTGAAATTTTGTTGAAATCGATTTTCCCTTCTTGATTGTGAAACATCGATAATAAACTAGGTTTTGCGGGAACTTGGCGACGTGGTAAAGGCTGTCGACCCCGTCTGTTATACGGATAAGGGGGAATTGGTCTTCTTGGTTGTCCTGGATACATAATCATAACACCTCCAATAAATTAGTCTGATACCATAGTATTCATACTGAGACTTAGTTGGGAAGGTGTTTGTACTACGGTTAAGAAATATAAGTTGAACATTGTTTGTTTTACGGGGTTTCTTTGTTATGAAAAAACTACTTTTTATCATTATTAGGCTGATCACATATACTACTTATACGTGAAATTGGAGGAGGTTTAATTCGTGAAGGAAATTGTGGAAGGTGCAAAAATTAATGGAGAATTCATCTTAATTTTAGTACTGTTTATACTTTTAGTTATTGTAGGCTTTATCTATATTGGTTGTGATTCTTAAAAAGATATGTGCGGTGAACTTAACTAAATTTTATTTCGATTGGTTGACTAATTATTTACTTGGTAGCTTCCATAGAAAGTTACCAGGTTTTATTTTAGCGTAAACACCGCTCTATACTCGATATACTTTACCCATTGCTGGACATGTACACGGATAAAATATGTTGTCATATCTTTTTCAATACTGGAAAGAATAATAGTAAACATACGATTGGAGGGTTTTTTCATGGAAATTCATAATACGAAATTGACTTCAGCCGAAATAGGGAGTTTATGGTCAAATTACCTGGGTGACACAATGGGAGTTTGTATCTTACAACATTTCATGGATGTGGTAGAAGATGAAGACATACAGTGGCTTATTGCACATGCCCTTGATTTTTCTCAAAATCATATAGAAAAGGTTACTTCTATGTTCATCGATGAGAATTATGTTATTCCTAGAGGATTTACAAAAGAAGATGTCAAACGGAATGCACCTCGTCTCTTCTCTGATACCTTCATGTTAAACTATATTAAACATATGGCAAAGGGCGGTCTCGCTTTATACGGGTCAATTTTACCAAATATGGTTCGAAAAGATGTAAGACAGTATTTTGCAAATACACTTGATTCGTCTAAAGATTTGTATGATGAATCAACTGACCTTTCATTAAAGAAGGGAGTTGAAATTCGGCCCCCTTACATTCCTGAACCAAAAGAAATCGAATGGGTTGATAAACAACGTTTCATGGCAGGATGGTTTGGAGAACAGCGCCCATTAACTGCAACAGAAATAATGCATCTTTACTCCAATATCCAAACGAATAAGTTAGGAGAAACCTTAATACTTGGGTTTGCACAGGTTGCTCAACACAAAAAAGCGAAAAATTATTTTAGCCGCGGGAAAGAAATCTCAAAAAAGCATATTAATTTATTCAGTACTTATTTGAATCAAAATAGTCTTCCCTCTCCAATGTCTTGGGATCATGCAGTGTCTACTTCCACCTCCCCCCCTTTTTCAGACAAATTGATGATGTATCATATTGGCGTTCTTAATGCTACAGGAATTGGCAATTATGGTGTTGCAATGTCGCTAAGCCAACGTCGTGACATTACTGTGAATTACAGTCGCCTAATGGTAGAAATCGGGAAGCTTGCTGAGGACGGAATGAACATTATGATCAATGAAAGCTGGATGGAAAGACCACCACAAGCAGCTGATAGAGATGAATTAATGAATAAATGAATTTAAAGTAAAAAAGAGCCCACATTCAACAAAATAATGTAGGCTCACTCTGTACTTTGAGTATTTATTCAATTATTGTTTCTCATTTTCTTTGAATCCTCAATTAAATAATTTACAAATGTATCATCCCTTACCAGCCATACAGAATAGTTTCGTTTTATGAAGTGTTCTCCTGCTTCAAAACTTGTAAAAGTCTCTTCTATTTTCCGTTTATTCTGCTCCACAGTCCACTCTAGTTCATTTATAGGATATACCAGATAAGTATCTTCCAATTGGTTCTTATAAAGGGTACCAAACTTAGAACCTTTTAAGTTGTACCTATTCCTTTTAGAATCTTCTCGTAATGGGTCTATATGGAATGTATTTAAAACAAATTCGTTGAAAGCTTCATTCGTCATTGAACACCCAGCTGCTTTTGAATGGCCACCTCCATTAAAATTACCTGCAACTTCTGAAACGTCAACATTGTCATGAATTGTTCGAAAACCTACTCGCTTACCTCCCACGTTTAAGATAGCTATATAATCTAAATGAGGGTATTCATTACCAAGTGTATTACCAAGCTCCGAATGGTAGGATTCAGCATAGACAACACCTGCAAAAAGCTCATCAATTTTGACCTGAACAAGCTGGCGCCTCTTTCGGCGGATATAACGTTCAATTTTATTATCTTCCATATCCAATATTTTGTTTTCAAACTCATCAAATTGAAAATGATCATTTGATACAATTCTGCTAAGCATTTTTTCTTCAAATTCTTCAATTGATAGTAAGAAAAAGAGAGCATTTAGTCGTTTAGCTTGTTGATTATTGTTTTTCTCCCATTCCCAGGTATCGTACTGTCTGACAAGCTCCACAAATTCCTCAATCGCTCCTGTAGACTTCATTAACTCTTTCTTGACCAGGTATTCATAAAATAAGGATGTTGCAGATGCTAATTCCCCTCTATCACTTTCTACAGTTACACTACCCCATTCATAATCATTAAAATGTAGAGCTGTTTTATGGTGGTCAATCAGTTGAACAGAACCCCCATCTTGATAAAATTCTTCAAGTCTTTTCTCGTTTTCTGTATTTACAGACAAATCCGTGATGAATAAAGACGTATCCTTATCATCATTTTCCAAAAACCATTCGACTTCACGATTCAACCCTGAAATGGAATTATAACGTACTTTGACCTGCTTACCGAATGCCAGTTTGGCTAATATCCCACACCCAACACCATCAAGGTCATTATGAGACAATAGTTTATACATAACAACACCTCCTACGCTAGTATGGTTCAAAAAAGAAATAATTATAGCAAGTAATAGTAGGCTTTTGCCATGTCGCAAAAAGGTTATCTTCTCACCCTTAACTATACCAGTATAAAATCCCCAAGCTTGCAAATAAATAGACTAATAAAAAATGAAAGTAGGTCTTTCAATGGAGGTTACTGAATTACTGATTAGAATTACGGTTGCTTTTTTATCACTGTTTGCACTGGCCAGGTTAATGGGAAGAAAAGAAATAAGTCAAATGACTTTTTTTAATTTCATATCTGCCATTGCAATAGGAACAATTGCCGGAAGTCTTGCTGTCAGCCAAAATTTAAGTATTACTAACGGAGTTCTTGCTTTAATTGGGTGGGCTGTTTTTACACTTATAATGGGATTCATTGATATTAAATCAAAAGAAGCAAGAAAAGTAACTACTGGTGATCCACTAATTGTAATTAAAGATGGTCAAATTATGGAAAAAGCTCTCACAAAAACCCGACTGGATATTAATTCGCTAAATGCATTACTCAGGCAAAAAAATGTATTCGCAATGTCTGATGTAGAGTATGCCTTTTTTGAGACCAGTGGAAAACTGTCTGTGATGAAAAAAGAAAATAAACAACCGTTAACAAAAGGTGACATGAACATTATTAGCCCAACCCCAACCATCTACCCCGTTGCAACAGAAGTAATATCTGATGGAGTAACAAACACTAAAAACCTTTCGAAACTGAAGCTTGACCAAAATTGGTTAGATCAACAAATTGAAAAAGCAGGAGTAAAAGATCTTTCAGAAATTTTTTATGCAGAAGTACAACAGGATGGTTCTCTTTATATAGATAAAAATGGTGATCAGCTTCATTAACATTCATATTCACTGTTAATGTATATAAAATAGTATCTGATGGAAACTAATCCAGTAAATTGAATAATATGAAACTGAGGTGGAATTAGTGAAGAAGCAAAAAAAAAATGAGGGATTTAACACAGGTGCTGGTGGGCCAGATGATCAGCGAATGTCTGATCATGAAGAAAGCAAGACATTGACAACTCGTCAAGGTCACCTTGTAAAATACAACCAAAACATTCGAACAGTTTCAAATCGTGGCCCAGCTACACTTGAAAACTATCATTTCATTGAAAAACTTTCACATTTCGATCGAGAACGTGTACCAGAGCGAGTTGTCCATGCCCGTGGTGCAGGTGCACATGGTTATTTTGAAACCTATGAAAAAGTTGGCGATGACCCAGTTTCTACATATACTAGGGCAAAAGTTTTTCAAGATAAAGGAAAGCAAACACCCGTTTTTGTACGATTTTCCACTGTTAACCATGGAAGACATTCTCCTGAAACACTACGTGATCCACGTGGGTTCGCAGTGAAATTTTATACAGAGGAAGGAAATTGGGATCTCGTTGGAAATAACCTAAAGGTTTTTTTCATACGTGATGCGATGAAATTCCCGGATGTTGTACATGCGTTTACTCCGGATCCAGTAACAAATATCCAGGATGCAGAGCGAATTTTTGATTTCTGCAGTAATTCACCTGAATCCCTTCATATGATAACTTTTTTATTTTCCCCATGGGGTATACCTGCCAATTACCGTAAAATGCAGGGTTCTGGGGTTAACACGTATAAATGGGTTAACGAAGAAGGAAATGCTGTTTTAGTAAAATATCACTCGGAACCAAAACAAGGTATCAAAAACCTCACACAAGAGGACGCAGAGAAGATACAGGGTAAAAACTTTAATCATGCGACTGAGGATTTATTTTCTGCAATTGAAGATGGAAACTATCCTGAGTGGGAATTATTGGTCCAGATTTTAAGTGATGATGACCATCCAGAACTTGATTTTGATCCACTGGATGATACAAAACTTTGGCCTAAAGATCAAATACCATGGCTGCCACTTGGGAAAATGGTACTTAATAGAAATCCAGAAGACTATTTTGTTGAGGTTGAACAAGCAGCTTTTGGTACTGGTGTATTAGTGGACGGTATGGATTTTTCAGATGACAAAATGCTCCAGGGTCGTACTTTTTCTTATTCTGATACGCAACGTTACCGAATTGGAGCAAATTACTTACAACTTCCGATAAACGCACCCAAAAAACGTACTGCTACAAATCAACGTGGTGGAAATATGGCTTATTTTGTTGATCATCCGTCAGATCAAAATCCACACGTGTCCTATGAACCATCATCATTAAACGGTTTAACTGAAACATCAAGTTCTCGTAAGGACTATACCCCACAAGTTGAGGGAAAACTGGTACATAAAAGTATTGAACTTACCAATGACTTTAAGCTTTGAACGAGACGAACTGATTAAGAATCTTGTGAATGGACTCTCTTCATGTGAACAAATAAACCAGGAAAAGATGATCGAACTGTGTACAAATGCAAATAATGATTATGGATCTCGTTTAGCAGAAGGACTAAAAGATCATCCTAATCAGGGTAAAAAAGATCATGGTCCTGCTGGTGCAACTAAAACTGATGAAGCTGTAAAAGATGCAGGCCAAAATGGCCACAGAACCGTACTAACATAACAAGGCACAAGCGCCGTTTATTGCCGTGGGACCTGTGCTTACACAACGTGAGTAGTTCGGTGCTGTTGCCTTGTAAATTGGCCGGTTTTAATCGAACAACCTTAACGAGATAAAGGAAACACGAATAGCGTAAGCGATTTGATGTTTACTAAACAACAAAAAAAAGCAGGATGTGCTAGTCACATCCTGCTTTTTTACTATTGCCTGGCGGCGTCCTACTCTTGCAGGGACAAAGTCCCAACTACCATCGGCGCTGGAGAGCTTAACTACTGTGTTCGGTATGGGAACAGGTGTGACTTCTCCGCTATAACTACCAGACTATTTCAGGTATTAATTATACCCTGAAAACTAAATAAGAGCTTG
>NZ_JBMERP010000084.1:0-14541 GCF_049310925.1 Virgibacillus sp. DJP39
ACATATCTTCAAACCCGGTATTCAAATAGTTTCCCAAATAGATGAGAAGATAAACTTATGAGTAAAAAATCCACATAAAAAAACCACTTCTCAATTATGAGAAGTGGTTTTGTATAAGTTTGGTTAAGTTACTTACGCTTTGTTAACGTTAGTAGCTTGTGGTCCACGGTTTCCTTCTTCAACTTCGAAAGTTACTGCTTGACCTTCTTCTAGAGTTTTGAATCCTTCGCCTTGGATTGCTGAGAAGTGTACGAATACGTCGTCTCCACCTTCAACCTCGATAAAACCGAAACCTTTGTCTGCGTTAAACCATTTTACTGTACCGTTATTCATTAAAAATTCCTCCATGTGCATATTGCACGTTATTACTATTCTTGCTCTTCATCATAATTCAAGACGAGAATCACTTAAAAGTTGGTTCTGCAATCCTTAATTTACTACCGAACAACAATAATTAACCTAAGTATAGCATGGAATTTTAAAGGATGCAACTTTTCTTGAAAAAAAACTAATAAAAGATAGTAGTTAAGGTTTTTACTGTACAGAAAACCTTGATATGATAGCAATTAGGTAAGTATTAATTTTATTTTTTATTTTTAAAAGGATGAGGTGATAATATGTACAATACGCAAAGTTGTCCACTTTGTGCTCCTTTTCAGGATGTTAAGCAAGAGATTATTTTAGAAAATGATTCGTGTTGTTACATCCAAAAGGCTAGTGAGCAAGAAATTTTAATTGGGAGTGGCTTAATTATTCCAAAAAGACATGTGCAGACAGTCTTTGATTTGTCAGATCGGGAGTGGGTGGATACAAGAGATTTAATTCAAAAAGTCAAAGAACATGTAGATGAATTTTATGATCCTGATGGTTACAGCGTTGGTTGGAACACAGGGAAAGTGGGAGGACAATCCATCCCGCACGCACACCTGCATATCATCCCGCGGTTCAGCGATGAGCCATATGCTGGAAAAGGAATCCGTCACTGGATTAAACAACCAGAAAACAAACGTCCAGGTTAACTTCATTGAATTAGCGGTGTTGCCTGTTTATCCATATTTCTAGCGGGGAAATAGTTAGAATAGATAAGGAGGCAATACAATGAAACAAAAGTTTGATCTAATTGTAATCGGAACAGGAGTAGGCGGTTCAAGCGTCGCATCAAAGGTTGCAGAAGCAGGATTGAAAGTAGCAATTATAGATGATCAGAATTATGGTGGAACCTGTCCATTAAGAGGGTGTGATCCTAAAAAGGTGTTAGTAGGTGCAGCGGAGTTAATTGACCATAACAAACGCATGCAGAAAAATGGCGTACATTCAGATGCTGCAATTGAATGGAAAGAACTGATCCATTTTAAAGAAACATTTACAGAGCCAGTACCAGAAGCTGTGGAAAAAAGTTTAGCCAATACAGGCGTTTCCACTATGCATGGAACTGCCCAGTTTATAGGTGAAAATGAAATAGTAGTAGGCGACCAAATACTTAGTGGAGATAAAATAGTGATAGCTACAGGTGCAATTCCTAGTCCACTTCCAATAGAAGGAGCAGAATATCTGACTACTAGCGATGAATTTCTTGATTTGATAGAACTACCGAAGCAAATAGTGTTTGTGGGTGGAGGTTATATTTCCTTTGAATTCGCTCATATAGCAGCGCGAGCAGGTGCAGAAGTACACATTGTTCATCGTAGTAACAATCCATTAAAATCATTTGATCAGGATTTGGTGAAAAGATTAGTGGATAAATCCAAGGAAATCGGAATTCACGTGCATCTAAATTCACCAGTACATTCAATTGAGAAAAATAAAAATAGATATACTGTTAAGTCAGATGAGGATTCATGGGAAGCAGACTTGGTTGTTCATGGAGCTGGAAGAGTACCAGCAACCGAGGGATTAGACCTTGAAAAAGGGAATGTCCAAAACGGAAAGAATGGAATAGCGGTAAATAAATTTTTACAAAGCACATCAAACAAGCGTGTATATGCGATTGGTGATGTAGCAGATACCCAAGGGGCACCTTTAACACCAGTAGCCCAGGTTGATGCCAGTACGGTAATCAGCAATATTTTAAAGGGAAACCAAAAGGAAGTTGAATACAAGGGGATACCTTCCGTTACTTTCACCGTTCCGAAATTGGCAACAGTAGGGATGTCAGAAGACCAGGCTCGTAATACTAATCTGGAAATAAATAGTAAGCCTATTGATACAACTAATTGGTTCACGTACAGTCGAACAAATGAAACACATGCAGCAGTGAAGATTATCACGGACAAAAATAACGGGGTAATTTTAGGTGCACATCTGCTTAGTGATGAAGCAGATGAATTGATAAACTATTTTGCAATGGCAATCCAATTACATCTGACGACAGACCAGCTTAAGCATATTACCTTTGCCTATCCAACTGTGGCATCAGACATTGGATCACTTATATAATCATTGACAAGTAGGTCCATTTACGTTACTTTTCGAATGAGTGAGGCTATCAAATAGGGAGTTGTATAAAGTTTGGAAAATATTATCGTTGTTCTATTCGCAGTTATTTTTTATCTGTTACTAAAGAGAATCATGCCAGTTATTGGTGTAAAACACAAAACACCATCTGAATTACGAGATCGGCTAAAAGATAAAGGAAAACAGTTTATAGACTTACGCTCAACTGAAGCAAGTAAGCAAAATCCTGTTCGGGGGTTTGAAAACGTTCCATTAAACGAACTCTCAGCGAATGTGCAAAAGCTTGAAAGAGGTAACGAAATTGTTCTCATCAGTAATAACAAAAGAGAAATGAAAAAAGCTAGCGCAAAGTTAAAAAGAAGAGGATTCCGGTACGTTACAACAGTACGCGGTGGTATTCAGAGTTGGAATCAAAGTTGACCTCTTATAACCAACATGAAGTTCATGCACTTTATCAAGGTTTAATTGATGCATGGAATAATCGGAATGCATCTGGAATGGCACAGCTTTTCACAAATGAAGGTGAGATGATTGGGTTTGATGGAAGTTTACTGAGTGGAAGTGAGGAGATATTTGCACATCTCACACATATCTTTGAAGAGCATCCTACACCTCCATTTGTTTGTAAGGTTAAAAATGTAAGGCAATTGAATTCTACAACATTTATTTTACGAGCTATTGCAGGTATGAAACCGCCTGGGAAATCAGATCTTGATCCTGGTTTGAATACCCATCAGACGCTTTTAGCTGTACAGATTGATGGGCGTTTTGGGATTGAACTATTTCAAAATACACCAGCACAATTTCATGGCAAGCCTGAATTGGTAGAAGAAATGACAAATGAATTACGTAATTCAGGTGAATGAGTTTAAAATGGATCTTACCAGAGGGTCCATTTTTGTTTTTATATACAAACAGTTAGTTCCAAGCATTATTTCTTATACTATTTTAGGACAATCCCTATATATATAACTATGTGGGGGTGATGTTTTTGTGGAAAGAATTTAAAGCATTTGCATTAAAGGGAAGTGTTCTTGATTTAGCGATTGCAGTGGTAGTTGGAGCAGCATTTGGCAATATTGTTTCGTCGTTGGTTGATAATATAATCACACCCTTGCTTGGAATTATGTTGAATGGTATTGACCTGACCAATTTAATGTATAAGCTGGGAGGGGCAGAGGTCACTTATGGTATTTTTATTCAGTCAGTTTTAGATTTTATAATTATTTCATTTTCCATATTTATATCTGTGAAATTTTTATTGAAATTTCAACCACTTAAAAAGCCTGAAGACAAAAAGGCACTCATAACTGATTCTAAAGAAGCGCTGTTAATCGAAATTAGGGATTTAATAAAAAAACAGGATGAAAAGAAAAAATAGGATTTTGCTTCCGGTATTATACAAATAGAGACGTGTTCAAGTATGATGATAAAAAGAGTGAAGTCTTGAGAATGCTGCTTTTAGTAGTTTTTAAACCAGTTAATTTTTACAATGAGGAAGGTGCAAACTAGTCATGAAAGTTCTTACTGTCACAGGTTATAAATCAATGGAATTAGGCATTTTTAAAGAAGATGATCACAAAATAACATTTATTAAATCAGCCATTAAAAAAAAGCTGCTTAACTTTGCAGATGAAGGACTGGAATGGGTACTTATTTCTGGACAAATGGGTGTGGAGATGTGGACTGGCCAGGTAGTTTTAGAATTGAAGGAAACGCATGATATTAAAATCGGCATTATTCCACCGTTTGAGAAACAGGAAAGCCGATGGCCAGAACCAATTCAACAAGCGTATCAGGAACTTGTCATGGCTGCAGATTTTCATCAATTCCTTCATAAGGGTGAATATAAGGGCGCTTTTCAGTTTAAAGCTAAAAATGATTGGTTTGTAGACAAAAGTGATGCATGCCTTATACTCTTGGACGATGAGTTCCCAGGCAGTAATCGATTTTTTTATGAAAAAGCAAAACAAGCGCGTAATTATCCTATCTATCTAATAACCCCAACCGATTTAGACGATGCAGTAGAGGAGTTGCGTATGGCAGATCCGGATTATTGGAGCTGAGTTAGAAGGATTCGTTATATTTTTACAGTATGCTCTTTAATAATTGAAACAATCTCTTGGAAAGGATAAACATGATTAACTATACCTACTATAAAATCCTGTTCTTTTTCAACGTCCATTGTCCATTTAAAACTGTTTAGCTTTAAAAAGATGATTAGGGAAGCGAGTGCTGTTAGCTTGTTTGCATTTAAAAAGGTATGATTCATTGACAATGATTCTACCAGTGCGGCCGCCTTCCCGTAGATCTCTGGATAAGCATCATTCCCAAATAGACTTTGCTTTGGTCTGTGTAATGCCGAATCAAGTAAGCCAGGCTCCTTTACACCTAGTTGTTCTCTTGGTGAATAGATCTTAATTTGGATTGTATTAATTGCTATAACTTGATTTGTGGTTAAGTAGATGACTGGGTTAACACCGTCCGTCTTCATTTATCAACTAGTCCTTTAAAAGCAGCATCATGCTCTTTTATAACATCATTTAATACATCCATGAAATCGCTGTCAACCCCTTCTGGGAGTTTAATTTCCTCTTTTTTCTGCAAAATTATATTTCCATCCTTTAACTTTAGGCTAACATTATCTCCATAAGAAATCCCTGCCTCTTTCAAAAAATCCAATGGAAAAGTTATGCCATAACTATTCCCAATCTTTGTTACTTTTCGTTCTATACTATCCATTTTAATCACCCTTCTTCATTATAACGTTATAACAGTTATAACATTGATTTTTTTAAAGTGAAAGCCCAGTCTCCTGAACTTGGCGTATAAGAGCTCAACAATAAGCGCTAAAATACGGGTGGAGACAGGCACTGTGAAATGCGAGACGATGCAGTAGAAGAAATTCGGCTGGCTGATCCGGATTATTGGAGCTGACTTAGAAGGAATAATGCCCATTTTCATTGGATTGGCTTAAGTCCACAGACTTTCGGCTGAAGTTCACAAACATTCGGCTCAAGTTAACACTCCCCAGGCCGAAGTTCACAATTTCCCGGCTCAAGTTCACACTAAAACGGCCCAAGTTCACAATCCACGGGCCGCAACCACTCCCGATAGCCTCACTTTACAGATGATGACAGGCAACATGAAAAACGTTACAATAATAATGATAAAGAGAATTATGAAAAGGGTGGATTGTGTGAGCTTGTCGTCAATTAATCTATTAGGGTTAACGAAGTCTTACGGGAAACAGGAAGCAGTGCATGGTATTGATTTAAGTGTTAATAAGGGTGAATTATTTGGGTTTCTTGGTCCCAATGGTGCAGGGAAGACAACTACTATCAAAATGATGACTGGACTGCTGGAACCAACTAGTGGAAAGGTAGAAGTTAATGGAACTGATATTTGGAGTCATCCAATCGAAGCGAAAAAGATGATTGCATATGTCCCAGATCAGCCGAATCTTTATCCGAAGTTAACAGGGTGGGATTATCTTCACTTTGTGGCATCTGTTTATAAACTGGACAAAAACGAGTACATAACTAAAGCAGAAGAATTACTGCAAATTTTTAATTTAACAGATCGGGCTAATGATTTAATAGAAGGCTATTCTCATGGGATGAAACAGAAAATCGCTATTTGTGGTGCGCTTGTACACAGTCCTGATGTTCTTTTTCTGGACGAACCCACAGTTGGGCTTGATCCGAAAAGTGCCCGTAATTTAAAAAAGCTGCTCCGTGAATTATGCGATAAGGGTATGACAGTTTTTATCACTACACACATACTGGAAATTGCTGAACAGTTATGTGACCGAATTGGAATTATTTTAGACGGTTCCATTATAGCTTTAGGTTCAATGGATGAGTTGAAAAAACAAGAAGGAAGTGCTGACAGAAGTCTTGAAGATATATTCTTAGAATTGACAGGTGACGAAGAACAGCAAGCTCTTATATCTGAGATTTCAAAGGTTGAACAGGGAGATCCAAAATGATGCGGGTTTTACTGCGAAATCAATTCAAAATGTCAGTAAATACAATTAAGACACAACCTACTAAAAACTACATCGGTTATGGAATAGCTATGATTGCTTTAGTAGCCATAGTTTATTTTTTATCTAAAGAGATTTGGTATATTAGTGATTCTATTCCAGTTCCGATTCTTGAAGGAATTATATCGTACGGATTTATAACAGTAATTGGATTTATCTTACTGGTAGGCTTACCTCAAGTATTTAAACATTTATACGCTGCCACAGACCTGCAAATGCTTTTCACCATGCCAATACCTACACGAAATATCTTCTGGGTGAAGTATATGCAAAGCTTTATTGGAATTCCATTTGGACTCTTTTTTGTATTTGTAATCCCGCTTTGCGTATATGGGATTGCAGTTAATGCAGCTATTCTCTTCTACCCGGTCCTAATCTTAGTTGTGCTATCATTTGTGATTATCGGACTTTCCATTGCATATTTACTCAATCTATTATTAATTCAATTGATACCAGGAAATCGTGCGAATGAGTTTATGACAATTATGAGTGCAATGTCAGGATTAATTGTCTACCTGTTATTCATATTTCCGACTATCGTTAGTGATCAATCGCTGACTGAGCGATTGATGGCAGGATTGCCACTATTACCGTATTGGATGCCAATGAGTTGGGGAAGCACTGCAATTATAGAATCTGCGTCAGGATCAAGTCAATTTTTCTTACCCTTCGTACTAATCATATTGCTTGCAGGGATTAGTGTGCTTCTAGCAACCTCTTTAGTGGAAAAGGGCTTTCGAACAGGCTGGATTCGCTTAACTGAAGGTAGTGGCAAAAAATCAAACAAACGTAAAAAGCACAAGAAAACAAACACATCTGTTCATCATCCTGCCATCGCGATTGGAATCAAGGAATGGTTTGCAATTAAGCGGGACATGCGCGAATGGTTAGTCTTTATGCCTATCATATTCTTTATTATTTTCCCACTATTTGGTTTTCTGAATAGTGGTGCAGAGCTTAGCGATTTGCGCGGACACAATGATATATCCTGGCCAATTACGCAAGGTGCCTTGTTATTTATTTACGCCATTTTCAATGGATCAATGGCTGCATCATCGATAGCACGTGAGGGGTCATCACTATGGATTTTACGTACACTACCCCTTTCTGGTCGGGACATTGCAATAGGGAAGCTTTGGATCAGCTGGTTATTGCCATTTATTCTTCTCACTACGATTGAATGTATTGTTGGAGTCCTTCTTGGCTGGACACTCTTTCAATTTATAATCGGCATTGTCGTAAAAGCAGTAATTACAGTTGGCATTAGTGCAGTGGGTCTATGGCTAGGAACAATTGGAGCAAAATACAATCCGTCAAATCCACAAGCACGTCTGAAAATCGGTACAGGTTTCATTTTAATGATTGCCTCTTATATATACCTTGCAATAACGGCGATTCCATATATATTTTTAATTGTTCCAATTGATGCAGTTGATACGACCACTGATATGGGAGATATAGGCGGTTTTCTTGGTTTCCTTGCAGACGTAGCCCTTACATTGCTGTCATGGAAAGCAAGTTATCCAGTGCTAACAGGGATCATAGGTGTAATTGTTATGCTGATTTTATCAATGGGAATTGCAACATTATTTATGCGCTTAAGTGCTAAACGGATTGATAAAGGGATTGAAATTGAAATGGTCCGTGAAATCAAATCAAAATCATTATTTAGCAAAAAGAAGACAGGCAGCAGTTTGTATTAAAAAAACCAAAATAGAAGTGAATCAGAAATATTTCTTTGAAAAGGAGTGATGAAATTTAAAAGATTGGTTTGGTTCTATTAGTAATGGGATTAGAAGCATTTGCATTATGGATTGTTGCTTAGCGTCAACCAAAGCAATAATTCATTTAATGGCTACGAAAAGGGTTGGACAGGTCAGGATGCAGGGGGAGTAAAACAATTCCATGTAAATTTTTCACCTGTCATGATAGGAATGGTTGTATTTGTCATTATTAGTTTGGTAGTGACGGTAATCTATTACGCTGAGTATCTCTGATCTATGGAATTCTTAAAACATACAGGAGGCAATTATGATCTTATATACTGAAGTTATTGGTGAAGGTGAGCCCATTGTTTTTCTTCATACAGGATTACAAACTGGAACAACTGATTTTGAACAACAGGTAGAACATTTTAAACAACATTACAAAGTAATCCTTCCAGATTTAAGAGGTCATGGCAAATCCGTTTCGAATGATCTAGCAAACTATTTTCAGGACACAGCACAGGATTTAGCAGATACACTTGATCATTTAGGAATTGATTCAGTACATGTAGTCGGATGTTCACTTGGTGGGATAGTCAGTATCTTTTTAGCCAAGAAATTCCAAGACAAGGTAAAAAGCCTAACAATATCTGGGGTTACTTCTGAAAAGCCGGAGAAATGGGATGAAATGCACGCAGCGGATGTTGAGCATCAAACACAGCTACTGCAAAATAAAGAAGCGATTGCCTTATTTGATAGCATGCATGAGGGGGATTGGAGACAATTTATTTATATGGCTCGTGATGCGAGTTGGTATCCGTTTAATGATACAAAAGATATAGACACACTAACTATGCCAGTTTTGTTTATGGTTGACGAAAAACAACAAGATGAAGTGAAAACGGCAACAATCTACCCAGAAACGAACCAGCATGTACATGTATCTGTTATCCCCTTTGCTGGCCATTTGGTTCATGCAGAGCAGCCTGAAATCTATACAAGTATATTAGAACGATTTTTAGGCAGGTTGCAGTAGGAAGTTAAAAAGTTTATAAGGGAGGAAATCATGATAAAAAAGTCGGTTTTCATTGCTTCTATATTTTGTGTATTGGTTATTTTATCAGGGTGCTCTGAAGGTGCAAATGTTAATGGGCAAAAGCAAATTGATTTTTCATTTACTGCAACAGGGGATAGTGAAAATTGGAATGTTACAGATGATGTAACTGGGACCTACTACAATATAGAGCAACTAATTAGTGAAAGTCATGATATAACTATCCAACCAAAGACCACCATTGCTAGCAATCAAATTGATGTTTCCATTAAAATAGGCGAAGAGTTAATAGGTATCCATGATGATGAAGCTGAACAAACAAAATTTGTTGCGGAAATAGAAACGGATGGCAGCTATACAATCAAACAGAGCGGTTTTACCCGTACGGATGATAATGATAAATTTTGGGATGAAGATATTAAAATAATAATTAAACATGGAAACATTAAAGAGGAGGTTAAACTAAATTAGAATTTAGATACGTGTACTATTCATCAAGGATTTTCTGTTCACAAAAGAATGATAAAAAAACCTTTGAAATTGGGATGAAGAACTATATGTGAAAACGTTAATTCTAAATAGATGTTTGCGTACACTTTTCATTACAAAAGACCGCTTCAGCCAGGAAGCGGTCTTTTGTAATTTAGATTTTATTTATTTTGTTCCCGTAAGATATTACCAGCCAATGCATAAAGCACAACATAGGTCACAAAATGTGATGAGTTATCATTTAAATCCTGTTGTGGATAAACCTCGACGTAGTCCATTCCTCGAATTCCTAATTTAGCAAATTCATGTACTAGCTCCAGTAGTTCAAATGAAGTTAAGCCATTTCCATCAACTGGTCCACCTGGATTATAGGCGAAATCAAGGACATCACTGCAGATGCTTAAATAAACAGCCTCTGTACCTTCACTTGCGATGTCATATGCTTTTTTTGCAAGTTCAGCTAAATCCTTTGCCTTTCGAACTTCCCTTACTGAAATGGTTGTGGCACCGACTTCTTTTGCATATTTTCCAGTTTCGGGTGCATTCCGAGGGCCATGAACACCCATGTGTACAATGCTTTCATTGCGTACACTTTCACTCTCATAGATACGGTGGAATGGTGTACTGCGGGCATATAAATCACCCTCATGATCTTTATAATTGTCATAATGGGCATCGAGATGAATGATGCCAACTTTACCATCCACTTCCTCACTTAATGCTTTAACAATTGGGTACGTAACACCATGATCTCCGCCAAATGCAACCGGAAATTTATTTGTTTTCCAAACTTTGCTTGCGAAGCTTTCAATCCGATTCATGGTTTCAATTGTATCGGCTGGAACGACGTCTATGTCTCCCAAGTCGCCAATTGTATAATGGCTTAGCACATCTATATTGTCTAATTCAGGTAAATAACCCGAATATCGTGCTGAATTTAAGCGTATAACTTTAGGGCCTAACTCACAGCCTGTATAATCGCCCCAAGTCACTGCACCTTCCCAGGGGACTCCATAAATTAATACATCTCTATCGTTTATGCTACTATCTTTTAAATTGACTTTTTTACCGCCTAAATAACAAGGTGTATTGCCGTATAATTTTTCCTGACTCATGTTGTTACACTCCTAAAATCCAATTATTTTACACCGGCTACTTTATCATATTCTGCCTTAATTTCATCGGAAACACCTTTTCCAATAAGACTGAATACAACAATTGCTATACTGGAAAATAAGAATCCAGGAACCATTTCGTATAGTGCTGATCCTGTTAGTGGCCATAGGAAGATGGTAATTCCACCAACCAGAATACCCGCTACAATACCATTTCGTGACGTTTTGCGCCAGAACAAGGAGAACAATATCGCAGGTCCAAACGTTGCACCAAAACCAGCCCAGGCGTAGGATACAAGGTCAAGTACAGAACTATTCTCATTCCATGCAAGCATTAAAGCAATAATCGCAATAACTAGCACGGAGATACGACCGACCCAAACGAGTTCTTTATCACTTGCTTTTTTACGGAAGTATCTTCTGTAAAAGTCCTCTGACAACGCACTGGAGGATACAAGTAATTGGGAATCAACTGTACTCATAATTGCTGCTAAAACAGCTGCAAGTAGGAATCCGGCAACCCATGGATTATAAGCAACCTGTACGAGTTGGATAAAAACCTGTTCCGGATCTGCCAATGGCTGGTCAAATGTTACAATTCCCAGCATACCAACAATTAAAGCTCCGTAAAGGGGGATAACTAGTCCCAGACTAACACTGATCAGACGTGCTTTTCCAACTTCCTTATGTGAACGAATTGCCATAAAACGCGCTAAAATATGTGGTTGCCCAAAATAGCCAAGACCCCATGCAAGCGCAGAAACGATTCCTACTAAACCAATTGCTCCTGCTGGTGCCCAACCTGTAGCCGGGTCATAAGATGTATTTGCAAACCCATCAATTAAACTAGTACTTACCGATCCAAGCTGGTTAAACAATTCTCCAAATCCGCCAATTTGAAACAATCCATAATTTTCAAAGGATGTGCTGTCACTGTCTGATGGAAAGTACGGTTTCCTGGTTAGTATTGCTGGTGCTGGTGTTGTTATTGGAGCACTAGTTAATACAGTGTTTGTAAAAAAATTAGCAGTTTTTATCCTTATAGGAGGGGGCTCGTTATTTCTTTCGGCAGGATATATATTATATGCAATTTCTGATGACTTTTTCGGAGCTGGTATCGGTTTTTTTATTCTGTCGTTTGCTCTGGCATTTGCAAATACTGGATTTTATACATTTTATCAAAACAATATACCTGTGGAAATGATGGGGCGAATTGGTAGTATATACGGTCTAATAGAATCACTTTTGGTTATCCTGTTTACCATTCTCTTTGGTGTAGTTGCGCAAGTGGTTTCCATACAATTTGCTGTAATCCTTGGTACATTAGTCATGTTAGTGATATCGGTAACATTGTTACTATGTAATGTGCTTCCTTCAAAAAGGAAGTATTATCTTACAGATGAAGGACTTTTCAGGTGAATGTAGAATATTGACAGTGATAGTAGGGATAGTTTTTGTTAGGAGGAGCTTATGAAAAAAGTTTTGATCATCACCGTATGTGCGGTTGTAGTTTTATGCAGCGTTGCGTGGGTAACCTATAATATGTTGTCAAATCATGATGAAAATGCCGCTGATAATTCCAGAGCGATTGAGAAAGAAGCAACTGAAAAAGTACTTCATGTAAATCGAAAGGATATACAAGGAACTATCTCTAAACAGGAATTGGTATCTTTTAAAGAAAAAGGATTGAATCCATTTGGTGAGTCTACAATCATGCAAGAATTAACTGACTATATTTATCAAGAGTATATTCACGGAATGTCACATCAAAAAATAGAAGCAAGTAAGAAGTGGGGATTTTATGAAATTCATCCTAGTCGTATTAAATGGTTAATCGAAGGACTTGAACAAGTAAATTTAGAACATGAGAAAATGTACCAAGAAATATTGCAGAAGTGGAATAATAAAAATTTTACTAGTATAGATGACGACCACAATACCATCTGGAGTTTACAGGGGGGAACGGTTGGCAGAGCAACTGGAATACTAAATGCAAATGAAGAGCAGGCCTATATCAATAATAATTCTGATTAAATAATCAAATGCCAGCGACTCTAAAGGTAAACCCCTAGAGTCGCTGGACTGCTTTAATGTCCTGTAAGTTCGCTTCCGTCGTCCATTCCATCTTTTGTCACTTTAACATAACCAACTGCGCCTTTAGTTGCATGGTTAAATTGATGTGTTACAAAAGGATATACTCCTTCTTCTTTTACCGTAAATTCTACTACAGCACCACCACTGGCAGGCAACATGACGGTCTGCATACCTTTAAAATGATTTGCTGGGTTTCCATCAATATAGACATCATCGAACACGGTTCCAACTACATGGAAGCTACTGGTTTCATTAGGACCAACATTGTTAATATAAATTCGTACTTTGTCTCCAACTTTAGCCAAAAGCGGTTTGTCCTTAACAGCAGTTACTGTACCGTTCGTATTTGCTTGATCCGCCTTGAGTGCTTTTGTAGAAAAGACCACTTGAGAAGGTTGACCATTAGTCATATCATCTAAATCGTTGTATTTGTACCATTCGTTTTGAATAACAACATACTCTTTATCAACCTCATCATCAGTTGGGTAACCGGCAGTCGGTTTTACGATAATAACACCGTGCATTCCATTGGCAATATGAGCTAATACTGGAGCTGTGCCACAGTGGTACATAAACACGCCAGGGTTTGAGGCCTGATAAGAAAATGTTCCTTCTTCATTTGGCATTACATTTGCAAATCCTTTGTTTGGTGCAGTATGAACTGCATGGAAATCCATACTATGAGGAATAGATGGGTCTTTGTTTTCGAGCGTGAAATGAATCGTATCGCCTTCGTTTACTACAACTAATGGACCCGGTGCTTCCCCATTAAAGGTCCAAGCCTTATAATTGTAGCCTTTCTTAATTTCAATATCTGTAATTTGAGCAGTCATTCCAATAAATACATCTTTTCCTTCTCGCTTCATTGTTACTGGAACAGGCTCATCATTTATTCCCTGATGTGGTTTTATTACTTCACTTTTTTGTTTTTCCAAATCAGACATACTGACACTTGGAGCAGTTTCTTCAGATTTTGTACGTGCATCATTACTTGTACCGCAGGAAGCCAACAATAGACCAATTAGAAGTATTACCACAACGAACAACAAATTACTTTTTGTTTTTAACATTTGAATACCCCCATAATAATTGATATATAAGACAAATCCCTGTGCTTTTGGTAGATGATGCGAGTTAATGATTTATCTTATATCTTACCTTTAAGATACTATCTAATTACCTATATATATGTGATAAAAGTCACGACTTTTTACCTATTCAGTGCTTTTCTTTGCTCAGTAGTGAACAAACTGTGAACATCTGAAATAAGCCACTAAGTACTTGATTCTTAACAGGGAAAATGCGCTTCTTAGTTTATTTGCAGGTAAGAAAGAAAGTTTAAATCCTTTCTTACTGCATAAGTGCAACTAAGGCTTGGCGATAAGCCAAGTTTTCTAATAACTGGGGGTAAGATAAGTGTTAATAACCAGATTCATTTGATACGGATAATGAGTAAGTGCAGTAAATTCATATTCTTTTAGTAACTTAATCGTTGTGTTAAAATGTCTTCTTGTACGTATTCCAATTCGTATAGTAGAAATTACATTTTACATTAATGAAAGAAGGAAAAACGAAAATGGA
>NZ_JBMERP010000085.1:0-14351 GCF_049310925.1 Virgibacillus sp. DJP39
ATTATAAATAATTCGGCTCACGTCGTTCGTTCTTACACAAATCTTCGTATTGTTTTTTTAATTTCTGGAAATTCTACTTTACCATTTGTAAAAAACTCTTTTGTTAAATACGCACTATAATTAACCGCTTGGTCGTAAGTAATCTGCCCGGGTAGTGGAGCCATATCTTCAGTTGCTACATCAATAATAGTTGGCTTTTTGGACATAAACGCTTGTTTCATCGTATTATTCATTTCTTCTTGTCTGTCAATGCGATAACCTTCCCCACCACAGGCATTTGCAAACTCGGCAAAATTGATGGAACCAAGATTCGTTTCATAATTTAAATTTCCTTTTATTTGCTGCTCATACTTTATCATACCAATCCCACTGTTATTTAACACTATAATTTTTATAGGCATGCCATACTTAACTGCAGTAATGAAATCGTGCATAACCATGCTGAATCCTCCGTCACCACATATAGCAACTACTTGCTTTTCTGGTGAAGCAATATGCCCTGCAATAGCTCCAGGTAAACCTGAACCCATTGTAGCTAGTGCCCCGGAAATTACAAATTTCTGCTTGGTAAATGGAAAGAAACGTGTCGTCCACACCGTGACATTCCCCACATCACATGAGATAATTGCATCCTTTTCAACATTCTTCTCAAGGGCATGCATTACCTGTGGTCCATAAATTGGATCTGTTTTTTCTTTTTTTTGTTCCTGCATATGGACATGCCATCTTTTCATTTTCTCCTGGTATTTTTTTAAAAATTCATCAGATTCGGGTTCCGATACCATTGATGTTAGCCTTGGAAGAATTTCTTTAACGTCTCCACAAAGCCCCTCTGTTATTGGATAAATACTACCTAACATGTCTGGTTTAATTTCGATTTGTACTGCATTTACACCATCTGGCAGATAATCCCTGTAAGGAAATGACGTTCCTATTAATAAAAGCAAATCTGTATCCATAATTGCCTCATATGCAGGCTTTGTCCCAATTTGTCCATGCTGACCAAGATTCAGCTCATGGTAATCAGGAATTGCCCCTTTCCCAAGTAAACTTAATACAATAGGCGCTTTTATTTTTTTCGCGAATTTCACAAGATCTTTACCAGCGTCACTCACGCCCTTTCCAGCTAGTATCACTGGCTTTTTGGCTCGATTCAAATGATCGACTACTCGGTCTATTGATTCCTGATTTGGTGAAATTTTTGGATCAATAAGAACCTGACTTGTTTTCATACCATCAGTTTTCTGTTTTACAGCAAACAAATTATCGGGAACCACGATTACTGATGGACCTTTTTGAGTATATGCTTTTCGAATTGCCATATTTAATAGATCAGGCAGTTGTTCTGCTGATTCCGCTCTTCTGTTAAAAACACCTACTCCATCAAACATTCTCTCCAAATTAATTTCCTGGTGTGCATCGGTTCCGACTGCATTACTTGGCACTTGCCCTACAATTGCAAGTACTGGTACCTTATCTTTTTGCGCATCATACAAACCATTGATTAAATGTGCAGCTCCTGGTCCCCCAATTGATAAGCACACTCCTAACTTTCCAGTTAATTTAGCATAGGCAGATGCTGCTAGTGCACCAACTTCCTCATGTCGAATCTGAATAAAATCAATATCTTCTTCTCTTTTCCGTAAATCATCAATAAATTCATTAATAGAATTGCCTGGCATTCCGTAAATATGGTCAACACCCGTTTCTACCAGTTGATTAATTAATAGGTCACCTGTACGACTTTCAAACAAATCTATTCACCCTTTCGTTCAAATACTGTTCTATAATTACCTATTTCCTTTCACATAACAAAAAAAACCTGTATTTGTACATACAGGTTTTAAACGTTTAATTAATCTTCGTCAATTACGAGATGTTTTTCAAATCTGGAAATATCTTTATCAGAACCAATTACAATTAGAATATCATTTTCGGAAAGTGTGTAGTCAGCACTAGGTGAGACATTAATTTCTTTATTATGTTTAATAGCAACAACGTTACATCCATAATTCGCACGGATATCTAGCTCAATCATTGTCTTATCAAGCATTTTCTTTCCAACCTTAACTTCAACAATACTATGGTCATCAGATAGTTCAAGGTAGTCAAGAATGTTGTTGGAAATAATATTATGCGCAATTCTTTTTCCCATATCCCGTTCTGGATGAACAACCTGGTCTGCACCTATTTTATTAAGAATTTTTTCATGATAGTCGTTTTGTGCTTTTACTGTAATGTTCTTAATTCCAAGGTCTGTAAGAACAACAGTGGTTAAGATACTAGCCTGAATATTATCACCAATTGCCACAATAACGTGATCAATATTTTTGATTCCCAGTTCTTTAAGTGTTGCTTCGTCAGTTGAATCAGCAATAACTGCATGTGAAGCAATATTTTTGTATTCATTAACTTTATCTTCGTCGTTATCTATAGCTAGAACCTGCATACCCTCTGCGCTAAGTTCACGGCAAATACTTCCACCAAATCGACCTAATCCAATTACAGCAAATTCTCGTTTCATTTTCTTTCCCCCATCAATAAACCGTTCTTTTCATAAGTTTATCATATAATACTTGTAAGGAAAATAACTATGTCACTTTTTCCCTTTTACATAATCAGCATCAAATAAAAACATTTTCATCAATAATACTAAAGAAGGAATCAATAAACATAAGCCTGCAATAAAGGCGATAATTAAAGCTACTCCCATTGTTTCATGTGTAGCGTTCTCATAAATGGTAATATATGGGTCTAACAAATACGGCAAATGTCCCCTCCCATAACCAAAGAAGGCAAAGAAAAACTGAAGCATTACAGCAATGAAAGCTATACCATAATTTTTTTCTTTAAAAATTAGTAATATCGCGATCATAAAAAATCCAACCGACAGACCAAACATCCACCATAAATCCAACATATTTTCATAGTGACGTTCATTATGCTGGCTTAGGGCTATAAATGTAGTTAGGCTGGCAATTATTGTAGGAACACTCCAAAACAGTGCATATCCCCTTACGATCTTCAATGCCGGTTTGTCATTAGCGCGTGCCGCATAAAATGTTAAAAAAGTAGAGCTGATATACAGTACAGAAACAATTGCTAAAAAAACAACACTCCATGAATAAGGGCTTGTTAGTAATTCAACAACTCGAAGTGATACTGCACCATCACTTTCGACAATGAACCCACCCTCAGATAATGTCAAGGCCGTAGATAATGATGCCGGAATAAGTAACCCTGATGCCCCGTACAGAAACATATAAAAATTACTTTTTTTCGATCCATAGTTTTCAAATGCATAAAAAGAGCCACGTATAGCAATTAAAATAATTGCTATACTTCCTGGAATCAGTAATGCTGTCCCATAGTAATAAGCAGTATCCGGGAAAAATCCTACCAGGCCAACAAAGAAAAACACAAAGAACACATTCGTTACTTCCCATACGGGAGATAAATACCTGGATATTAATTTATTTATTATATGATCCTTTTTTGTTACTTTCGCATAATATGCAAAAAATCCAGCACCAAAGTCAATTGATGCTACTATCAAGTACCCGTATAGAAAGAACCATAATACGGAAATACCTATAATTTCATAACCCATTACACATCATCCTTTTTTAAGGTTGTATCTAGTTTTAATGCCTTCCTATGATAAGCATTTGATTTCTTCTTCAGAATAATAAACGCAGTTATAGCGGCCAGAATAGCCAATTATATTATGCTCATTACTGAACAAGTGTTTTTTCTTCATAACAAACTGTTGAAAATTGTATACAACAATAGTATATACCCTTTGTCTATAAAAATCAGCAACCCAAAATGACAGTTATATGACAAAACCAGTCCAATGATACTGGACTGGTTCCGAAACTCTATACTTATTTACTTTAAGCAGTTTTGCATTAATAGCCAGTGAAAAGCTTGTTACTCATCATCGCTTCTAAATAGCATCTAACATTTGAAACTGTGATTTAACTAGACCAAAATATTCACCTTTGTTATCCATAAGCTGTTGGTGACTTCCATGCTCTAGTATCTTACCTTGTTCAAGTACGTAGATCGTGTCTGATTCACGTATTGTAGAGAGTCGATGAGCTATTATAATTGCAGTTCTACCTTTTAATAGTCTTTTTAAGGCAGTCTGAATTTTCACTTCTGTTTCAGTATCGATACTTGCTGTCGCTTCATCTAAAATTAATATTCTGGGATCTGCTAGTAATGCTCGAGCAAAAGATAGAAGCTGACGTTCACCAGCTGAAAGAATGTTTCCTCTTTCCTCGACTTCTGTCTCATACCCTTCAGCAAGTCTTTGGATGAAGTCATCTGCACCTACTACCTTAGCTGCATCCATAACTTGTTCATCTGTTGCAGTCGGTTGACCAAAACGAATGTTTTCCATAATCGTGCCGGAGAAAATAAATGTATCTTGTAACACAACACTGATTTGTTGACGCAGTGTATCTAAACGTACGTCAGTCAGATCATAACCATCAATTTTTACAGATCCTTTTGTAGGATCATAAAATCGGCTGATTAGATTTGCTATCGTTGATTTTCCACTACCTGTATGACCTACGAGGGCAATGGTTTGACCTTGTTTAATATCTAACGAAATTTCATGTAATGCTTTGCGTTCAGGGTCATATGAAAACTCAACCTTGTCAAACTCAATATGCCCTTTCATGTTTTTAAATTCATAGGCATTTTCTTTTTCTTTAACGTTTGGTTGCTCATCGAGGAATTCAAATATTCGCTCAGATGCAGCCATCGCCATCAATAATTGATTGTACATTTGTCCTAAGCGGGAAATTGGTTCCCAGAACATACCCAGGAAGAATGCAAATGTCACAAAAGTACCAATTTCGATTCCACCATTATCCACACCTACAAGGACCAAATGAGCACCATACGTGATTAATATTATTGTCCCTATGGCGTTACTGATCTCTACGAAGGGACGAAATAAAGCACTCTTCTTGCTTGCATTACGCCAACTTTCAAAGTTATCAGAGTTGATCCCATTAAAAAATTCTGCATTTTCTTTTTCCTGTGAAAACGACTGTGTAATGCGAACTCCCTGGATACTCTCGTTTAAATGTGAGTTTAATCTGGATTGCTGTATTCGCACATCCTGCCATGACCGGCGTATCTTGCGTCGAAGTCTTGTAGAGATATAAAACATAATCGGTAAAATGATCATGATAGCAAGAGCTAATTTTGGACTAAATACTAACAAAATAACTACAATTCCAATAAGTGTAACAACGTCCATTAATAGGTTTATTATTCCATTTGTAAACAATTCCTGTAATGAATTAATGTCGTTCATAATTCTTACCAGTATGGAACCGGCAGATCTCGAATCAAAAAATCGGTGTGATAAGCGCTGTACATGTGAAAACAAGTGCTTGCGTAAATCATAAATAACATTTTGACCTAAAATATTTACCCACTTAATCCGATAAATATTTCCAACATAATTTATTAAATAAAGCACACCGATAATTACAACCAGGTAGGTTAACATGCTTGTGTCTTTATTTTTAATTGCAACATTAATTGCTACATTACCGATTAATATAGGTACAGCTAAACGAACTGCTGTTGAGATTAACATAGCGATAATTGCACCAGGCAGATATGTCTTGGAATACGGTTTTAGATACGCCAGTAACCTCACCATTTGTTTCCAGTTAAACTGCTTTTCAATTGCTTGATCGACAGAATAGTGGAATCGTTTTAAATGACGACTTTTCTTAACTTGATCCTTTGATTTAGACAATTTTCATCCCCCCCTTATTGCTCCACTGACTCCATGATTGCTTCACGGTCCTGATATTGAATGTCATAAATTCTTTGATAGACTCCATGATTGTTAATTAACGTATCATGTGTACCCCGTTCGGCTACTTCTCCACCTTCGAGTACGATTATTTCATCAGCATGCTTTAATGAGGAAATACGGTGGGCAATAATAAATGTTGTGCGTCCCTTCATCACCTCTTTTAAAGCTTTCTGAATTTTAAATTCAGTACCCATATCTACTGCAGAAGTAGCATCATCAAGCACTAAAATGCTCGGGTTGATACAAATAGCCCTTGCAATTGCGATGCGTTGCTTTTGACCACCAGATAGTCCCATACCGCGTTCACCAAGCATCGTGTCATACCCTTTTGGCTTCTCCATGATGAATTCATGTGCCTGAGCCCGTTTTGCTGCATCGATAACTTGTTCATCTGATAGTCCTGGTTTTCCATAAGCAATGTTCTCCCTAATCGTAGTGGAAAACAAGAATGGTTCCTGTAACACAAAGCCAATTTGACTTCGTAAGGTCTTTAAATTATATTCAGAAACTGGCAGACCGTCTACTAGAACTTTTCCTTGTTCAGGCTCATAAAAACGTGTAATTAATTGAGTAATGCTTGTTTTACCTGATCCAGTAGCTCCTATTAACCCAATAACTTTGCCTGGGGGAGCATCAAGACTAATATTTTTAAGTGCTGAATCATCATTCTCAACATAGGTTAATGATACATCTTCAAAAGTAACGTGCCCTTTGATCTCACCCTCTATTGCATTTTCTTTTTCAATTATATCTTCCTTAGCATGCAGGATTTCAATTAAACGTTCACCTGAAGCTTTAGATTGAGAAAATAAGTTAATAACAAATCCTAAGTTCATCAATGGTCCTAAAATGTACCAAACTAAACTGAAGAAAGCGACCAGTTCACCTAATCCAAGCCTTCCCTCTATAACTAGGTAACCACCAAATGCAAGCAGTGCAACTGCACACACGTTTCCGATAAATTCCATTAATGGGAAAAACTTTGCCCATATTTCAGATGTTTTCAGATAATGTTTACGATAGTTGTCATTATTTGATGAAAACCGATCAATTTCAAAATCCTCACGCGATAGGGATTTCACTGTGGTCATACCACTAATATTTTCCTGAACACGTGTATTCAAGTTTCCAAAGGATTTTCTTATCCCTCTAAATGCAGGGTGAACACGCTTGTCAAACTGATAGACTACAACGCCAAGAAACGGCATTGCGGCCATTGTAACTAGTGTTAGCGGGACAGAATAAAAAAACATTACACCCAGACTAATGACAATCAGGAGCGTAATCCGGATTAGTTCTGAAAATCCAGCTGATAGAAAGAAGCGAAATGCTTCAACATCTGCTGTTAATCTCGACATTAAATCCCCTGTTTTTGCGTTGTCGTAATATTTAAATGACAACACTTGAAGCTTTTCGTATAACGCATCTCTCAATACGAAAACTGATCGAATACCAAAGAGATCCCCTAGGTACTGATGAAAATAAGTCGCGAAGCCTTTTATTATCATTAAAAACAAAAATGCTAGTGCAATATACGGTATAAGTGGATATCTATCCTTTAAAATTACTTCATCTATAGTTTGTTGCAAAATTATCGGATATACTAAAGTAATTGCAGTAACAATAATTAAAAACACTAACGATGTAAAAAAGTACTTCTTAAACGGCCAATAATATTGCTTTAGTTTCTTAAAAGTATCCATGAGTTTCCCCCCTCTGATGTTTTCCGTAATTACTAATATAACGGGTTTCGAAATAATAATCTACGCTTTTGCTCAAATTTTTAAAGTATTTCATGATTATTTTAATTTAGAGCATAAAAAACCCATTCACATCAATGTAAATGGGTTTTTTTAAACTATACTTTTTCATGTTTCGTTTATTTTTCTGTAATTCCCAGGACACGGTTTACACGTTTACGAAGCATTTTCATGCCACCGCCACCTGCTTGAAAATGTCTCAACTTACCTTCATTGTCAAAGACATAATAGGCTGGGACATATTGATTTTCAAATGCGTCTGTTAGTTTGTGTTCATTGTCCACAAAAATCGGTTGGCTTATATCATGTTCACTGGCAACCTCTTTGATCTGATCTAAATCTAAGTCTTTCTCAGAACGTGGCATATGCACAGCAATAACATTTAGTTCATCTTTGTATTCATCTCTAAACTCATTAACATTTGGCATTGCATCTTTACATAATCCACAGCTTACTGACCAAAAATGAATTAAAGTAGGTTTATTCCCAATTAAGTCATTCTTCTTAATAGCATTACTGTTAAACCATTTGGTTGCTCCGTTTAGTTCAGGCATCTCTGCTCTTAGTTTCATTGATTTCTGCCTCCATTTACGGTAATTATTAGAAAAATTGGCTATCGCCAAGCCTCAGCTACTCAAAAAAGCTGACCCTCCAAATAACTTTGTTAAGAGCCAGCTTTTGTTATTTAGTATAATACGTTTGATTTATTAAAGTGTTGCTTGACCAGGTTTCCAATTTGCCGGGCAAAGTCCACCAGTTTGAAGTGCTTGCAATACGCGTAATGTTTCATCCACGTCACGACCAATATTGTTATGAAAAACAGTCTGGTACTGAAGCTCACCTTCAGGATTAATAATAAATAATCCGCGGAGTGCAACTCCTTCGTCTTCTATAAGAACACCGTAGTCCTGTGAAACAGCATGGTTAGTGTCTGCAGCCAATGGGTATTTTAACTCACCTAAGCCATTATCTTCACGGGATGTGTTGATCCATGCTTTATGTGTATGAACTGTATCTGTTGATAAACCGATTACTTCAGCGTCCAAGTCTTCAAACTCATCATAACGGTCAGACATTGCAGTTATTTCAGTAGGACATACAAATGTAAAATCCATTGGATAAAAGAAAAGTACCGTCCATTTATCATTCTTCATGTTTTCTTCTAAGCTTACTTTACCAAATTCTTTATTAGGCAAAACAGCATCCATTGTAAAACGTGGTGCCTGTTTACCTACCATTCTTTCTGCCATTGAGAATCCCTCCACTTTCTAATTAAAATATATCCATTAATAATTATAGGTAACCTCTTAATTTTAGTCAATATTAAGTGATAGTTAATTTAAAAAGGACTACATTCTTATTCATATGTTAGTCACTTTTTCCTCATAGTATAGAGTATACCCAAACCTATCCACTCTAACACCACTACTCTGAAAAGGAAGTCACCTTAATATTACCCTATCATTAAACATCAATTGTTGTCTATTAATGAGAATCATCCTATCAGTAGAAAAGATTTAGATAGGAAATAGTTGAAAAGACAGTAGGCATTGGATAAGATTAAACCGTGATATTTCTACTAAAAGGAGATTTGATATGGACATATTTGATGATGGGCTTACCCTTGATTTTGGTGCATTATTATCAGAAATAATACCGGTAGCATTAAGACTGGGGCTATTAATACTTGCATTTGTAATCTTTGTACCGATTGGCAAGAAAATTATTGAAACATCAATTAGAAGAGCCGGAAAAAACGAAAAGCTAACACCCGGGCGCGTTAAAACACTAGAAAAACTGTTAGTTAATGTATTTTCCTATGCTATGATCTTTGTTTTCGTTCTTATGTTGTTCGGGACTTTTGATATTAATATTGCACCACTAATAGCAGGGGCTGGAATCATAGGTTTAGCAATTGGATTTGGTGCTCAGGGATTAGTGAGTGATATTGTCACCGGATTTTTCATTCTATTAGAACGTCAAATTGAGATAGATGATTATGTCACATCTGGTGGTTACGATGGTATCGTTGAAGAGGTTGGATTAAGAACCACAAAAATCCGAAGCTTTGATGGCACATTGAATTTTGTACCTAATAGGCTGCTAGTAGGTGTTTCAAATCACTCACGCGGAAATATGCGTGCATTAGTTGATATAGGAATTAGTTATGATGAAAATATTGATGAAGCTATAACCGTACTTGAAAAGGTTTGTGCTGAATTCCAGGAGGACGAGCGATTTAAAGATGGACCAAACGCACTGGGTGTTCAGGGTCTGGGCTCATCCGATGTCGTACTTCGTGTTGTTGGACAAACTGAAAATGGCCAGCAGTGGGCATGTGAACGTGATATGCGTAAACGAATTAAACTTGCATTTGATGAATCTGGGATTGAAATTCCATATCCACATCAGGTTAACGTTCATAAAGAGTCCAACTAGAGTAAAAAGATAACCCCACTTCTAAAGAGGCGGGGTTATCTTTTTATATTCCTAATTTCTTTTCAACCATTTGACAAACATTCTCTGCATTATACCCATCTGCGTTAATTACTGAAGCATCCGTACTAATAGTTGACATGCCCATCACATCTTTGTCCTGTCCAGAGATTACACAACAATCACATTGGTCTACATCCTCCTCAGAATGTAAATCTACAACTTGATGACCTCTTTCCTTTAAAGCATCCTTTACATCAGTAAGTGTACCTTCAACGCCAATCAGCGCCATAATAATTTCCTCCTTCACCACATTAGAAAATCATTATGTAGTTTTCACAAAAAAGTAAAAGGTATGCAAAAAAGCCAATTTTCTCTATTAACTTTCCTTCTTAGGCAGAAAAGCAATCAAAATACAGGCCACAACGGCCATAATTAGCAGTAGCGAATAGACATTATGTAACCCAGCTGTTAATCCATCCTGTAAAACACTTTTAATTTTTTCAGATAGTTCCCCATGTGAATCAAGATTCAAAATTTGATTAGATGCATTAATTGAAACCTTATTTCCAAGGCTATGATTTGTTAGGTATGATTCAATTTTACTGTTTAACAATCCACCAAGCAGTGCAGCACCTATCGCACTGCCTAAAGAGCGCATAAACATATTGGTTGCTGTTGCAATTCCTCTTCGTTCCCAGTTGACAGTGCTTTGAATAGATACAATAAAAGAAGTACTGGTAAACCCCATTCCAACACCAATAAAGAATGAACCAGCCCCCGCCCAGACTGGGCCCATTTCAGGGGTCAAAAGATAAAAGAAAATACCGCCGATAATTAAAGAAATTCCACCTATTAATGATGTATTACGATAACCAATAACCAGAAGTAGTTTTCCGGCAATGATCGCAGAAATTGGCCAACCGATTGACATTGTAGTGAGCGTAAACCCTGCTATTGTTGCGGATTGATTCATAACCCCCTGAACAAAGGCAGGTAAATAACTGGACACTCCAATAAGGATCATGCCAGTTATAAAGGTGGTCACATTTGCAACACTAATTAATTTATTCCGCCAGATATCCATAGGCATCATTGGGTCTTTAACACGTTTTTCATGCACCAAAAAGAAGATGATACCTGTTATTACTAGAATTATTAACGAAATCATAATTGGGGAGGTCCATGGAATTTTCAACCCTCCCTCAACCAATATAAACAGTAATGAACTAACCGTTACCATTATTATAATAGACCCACCATAATCGATGGATTGGTGCTTTTTTTCTATGTCTTCATGAAGGAAAAAAACAATACCAAGTATTGCTAATATTCCAAGTGGCAGGTTCATCCAGAATACATATCTCCAACTCAAAAAATCAATGAAAAGGCCGCCTAAAAGCGGACCAGTTACAGCAGATATCCCCCATACGCTTGACAAATATCCTTGTATCTTAGCTCGTTCGTGTTTATCATAAATATCTCCGACTATTGTAGTGGCAATTGGCATAACTGCCCCTGCTCCCAATCCCTGAACAAACCGGGAAACAATTAACATAGTCATTGAATTACTTAACCCACAGCTAATCGAGCCTACTAAAAAAATACTAACACCAATTACAAATACTGGTTTTCTTCCAAACGTATCCGACAGTTTACCAAATATTAATACAGTAGCTGCATTGGTCAATAAGTAAGCTGAAAATACCCAACTATATAGTGAAAAACCACCTAAATCAGCCACAATGCTGGGGATTGCAGTAGCAACAATGGTTCCTTCAATCGCTGCTAAAAACATACCAAGCATTACAGAAGCTAAAATAAACGGCCGATTTAACTTTTTATTTTTATGTAATTGATTTCCCATTTATTATCACAGCTTATCCAGTAACAAAAACCCTTGGCATAGGTATGATGACAAGGGGATTTTGTATACCATCATTTAGTTTGTCTTCTTTGCATATATATCCCGGTTAACTTGTTTTAAAATTGCACGTCTAGTCAAAATTCCATCAAAATATCCTTCTTTGTCAGAAACACAGATAAATGGAAAATCAATGACTGCTTTTAATGCATCTAAAAAAGTGTCTTCTTTTGCTAAACACGGAACATCCTTATACATTACTTCCTCTACACGCATCGTTGAAAGTTTTTCAAATTCAAACCTTTCAAGACCTAGGATTTGATTTAATATCACTGTTTTTCCTATTGTGCCGACCAATTTATATGATGAGTCTAAGACTGGAACAGCAGAATAACCTGACTTAACCAATACAAGTAATGCATGTTCAAGTGGATTATTTAATTGTACATGCGCTACTTTTTCAGAAACAATAAGTAAATCTTCAACGAGAATATCAGTTAATTGTTTATCTTGTAATAAGCTCATAAAAAACGCTCCTTTTTAGTAATAAAATGTTAGAGGGAACTATTCCTCTAAAAGGAGTAAATAATTAGTTATCTACATAGACAGTTTACCATAATAAGCGTTCGAGTGACATGGATAGTGATATTATTCATTGAGTTTTTCGCTTTATGTGGTATAACATAAACATATGAACAACATTTTAATACATTATATTCAGTTTACATTATAAATGGAATGAGGTAATTATATGAAAATTCACACATTTTCAAGGAAAGAAGAAATTGTCCATGCGATCACCCATGGGCTTGGAGCATTATTGAGTGTTATCGCTCTTGTTCTTCTCATTGTTTACGCAACTTTAAATGGCAATTTGTGGCACATCGTTTCGGTCACCATATTTGGCTCAAGCATGCTTTTTATGTATGTTTGTTCAACTATTGTTCACAGTCTGCCTGAGGGAAAATGGAAGGATATCTTTCAAATTTTTGACCATTCCTCCATTTACTTATTTATTGCTGGGTCATATACACCACTTTTACTTGTTATTCTTCAGGGTAATATTGGTTGGATATTATTTAGCATTCTTTGGGGAATCGCACTAATTGGTGTGGCATTCAAAATATTTTTCGTGAAAAAGTTTCTCGTATTCTCTACATTGCTTTATATCCTAATGGGGTGGATTATTGTTTTTGCTTGGGAACCATTCACAAGAGCTTTTAATCAAGACGGCCTATATCTATTAATAATTGGTGGATTATTTTATACGGTGGGATCAATCTTTTATGTGTGGCGTGGTTTTCCATATCACCACGCAGTGTGGCACTTATTTGTTTTAGCAGGATCCGTTTTTCACTTTTTCACTATATTTTATTATGTAATCTAGGGTTTAGATATAGCTAGAGCCGTTTATGGACACAGAAATCCTTTTCTTACAGGAAATCAGTGTCCATATATTGCTTATAAGGTTCTAAATACTTGTTCTAAAAAGGAAACTTATTTAACCATTGACCTCCATCCATAGTAACCACTTCTCCATTTATATAGGATGCTTTATCAGATAGGAGAAAATATGCTAACTCAGCAATTTCTTCCGGCTTACCCAGTCGTTTTAACGGAACAGAATTGATTGTGCGTTGGGCTGCTTTCTCGGATTCAAACAGTTTGTCGGCACCACCTGTTCTTTCTATGGGACCTGGAGCAATCGCATTTACGCGAATACCGTACTGTGTCCCCCATTCTACTGCAAGAGTTCTTGTCATATTAAGCACGCCTGCTTTTGCTGCAGATGAGTGAATGATACCTGCTCCTGCATTCCAGGCATATGTTGCTACCATATTTAGTATAGTTCCTTTTTTACCATTATCAATCCAGTATTTGCCTACCGCACTACTGCAGTAAAATGTACCGTTTAATACAATATCAATTACTGAATTCCAACCATTATGTGATAAATTCTCTGCTTTACAAATGAAATTTCCCGCTGCATTATTAACTAGATGATCAATTGTCCCAAATTCTTTCACCGTTTCTTCAACCATTCTGGATACATCTTCTGTTTTGCGCACATCCATTGGAACAACTAATACCTTACCCTTACCTAATTGTTCTAGTTCGCTTTTTACAAGGTCCAGTTTCTCTTTATTTCTACCCGTAATAACGACGTTTGCTCCCTCTTTAATAAACTTCTCTGCCATAAACTTTCCCATACCACTTGAACTTCCCGTAATGATTACAGTTTGATTTTCCATAATGTCCTCCTCTTAGAAAACTTGGCTTATCGCCAAGCCTTAATGGCGAAAGCCTTAGTTGCACTTATGCAGTAAGAAGTGATTTATACTTTCTTACCTGCTAAACACAAAAATGAATACTTATTCACTTTACTAAATAAAGCATAAGCTCTAGTGATCAAAAAGTAAACAGACAATTTAGATAG